>JAXHVL010000176.1:0-30047 GCA_034189225.1 Thermodesulfobacteriota bacterium | reverse complement strand
AAAGCTCGCGGTCTTTTGTTCTACAGACTTTTGCAACAGGCCGTGAATGTGCCATCAGTAACCTATAAAGAGATGGTAGCCCAAGGCCAAAATCAGGGTTAGCGAAGTGGATACCCCCTTTGTCTTATTTTATGGAACTTCTTGGATTTAACGGATTATTTCAGCGGCTTTCAGAATACCGGTGTTCTATTTTAACTATCTGTTTTGGTTGTTAATATTTTTAAAGCACAGGCATTCGTGATATCTGGCATATTTTTTGATTTATTACCCCCTGACTTTACCTGATCACCGCAATCACGTTCCGGGTGATACCTGCAATGCGGTTGCATTTCTTGCCCATGCCGATCAAAACATACCCAAAAGTACTTTGAGGAGGCTTTTAGAATCAGTCCATCCATCACATGCTGAGTTGTCCGGAAACATATCAACAAAACCCTTAATGCTTTAAGCAGGTCCCAGTTCCAGAATTAAGGCTTTTGCGGATAACGGTTTTACAGGAATTTTCAACAGTGAGGTGGGCACAAACCAGGAACAAAAGGAGGAAGCGGTATGCACAAAACAAGAATCAATTTCAAAGGACAGGATGAAAGGTATTTCACGCCGGGGATGGGCATCCGGATAGCGGCGGCTTTAATGGTTTCCGTGTTCGGGCTTTTTGCAATTACCGGTTCGGGGGGCAGTGATGGCGCAGGGACGACAGCCAGCAGCGGCTTCTCCAGTGCCGTCAGTGCGCTTGTTGTGCCGGACAGAGTTGAACTGACAAAAGTGGACGACTCGTCGTCCGCCGCCAGCGCCATCGCCCGTTCAGCCGGTTACAGCCGGGCTGTGGGCGCATCGGATGTGGTCCGGGCATTTGACGATGCTTCCACCGATTACAGCGACCAGGAAACCCAGACCTGGGTGGAGGATACCGATGCCCTGGATATGGTCAACGATGTGCTGGGGGCCATGAACCAGTCGGCCTATACTGAGTTTGTGAATGAAGGGCCCTATAAAGCCCTTGTAGAGCCGATCGGAAAGAGCGATTCCGGCCAGAGCGGTGCCACCAGCACCTCCACCACGACAGAATCCTTACAGGAAATGATCATTGATGTGACCCGGGACAGCAATGACGACCCCATGATCATCAAAATCTGGCTCACCGAAAATGAGGGCCCCGGCAATATGCCCATGCTGGTGCGCGGGTATTTCGAGGTGACTGAAGGGGTCAGCGACGCCTATCCTTACGGCGTGATGGAAGCTCATTTCCGCGGCGACATGCTGGATGAAAATGGCGAACCTTCCCAGAACATCATGGAAATGGCCATGAGCATCGGTGCGAATGATGACGGCAATGTTACCATCGAGGTGGTCGAAGACATTGAAGAGGCGAACTCCGGGTTTGAGGAAGTCACCAAAGTCCGCGTCGTTGCCAATGCCAAGGTCACAGAAGGAGATGCCTACACCTATATGTATGAAAAAATGCCATCCGGCGGTGGCAGCTACGACGAAAGCACCGAAACCGGCACTTTTGCCTTTGATGAAGATTACTTTAAATATACCACCGATGGCGGCACCACCGAAACCGTTCTGGATAAGGACAATTACCAATACCGTGTCTACCGTTATAAGCTGTTTGACCAGTCCGACGGCAGCAAGGTCACCCGGACCTCGGGTTTTCCCATCCAGCTCGCCGGCGGCAGCAATGAAGGCGAACATGCCTATATCGGCTACTACGGGCTTTGGGCTCCCTACGGTCTGACCATTGAAGACGGGGATACCGTCACCCGCATGGATTCGGATTCGGATGCGGAATATACCGTGGTAAAGGTCAACGGCAAGCTGCGCAAGCACACCGCCAACACCATCACTCTGTCAGACCTGGACGGCGTGGAGATGTCCTACTGGGATGTTGATACCGACTATGTGATCGCCTGGGACAGCACAAGCGAGACGTTTAAAAAGATCGGTGAGCGGGACAACGCCAGCGGCAACATTACCTATTATACAGAGGGCAACCAGAGTGCAGTCGATCCCATGGAGGATTATGATGGTGCCTGGTGTGAGGCCATGAATTCTTTTATGCCGCTTGGCAGTCTGTTCAATGATGAAAATGGCCAGGATACTACTCCCACCAATGAAAGTGTGTTTGAGTATCACCAGGAACAGACCATCAATCCGGCAACTGTGAATAACATGAGCCTGTATTACTGGGGATACACCATGGACGCGCCCATCGACCAGTCCGATATCGATGGCGCCGCGGCTGGTGAAGCCAATTACTGGGGGAGCCTCGGTCGCGATGAAGCATCTGTATTTTTCTTTGATGCCAATGAGTTGGTTCTCAAGGAAGATGACATATCCGGAGATGCATATCTCCTGCCAGCCGGACTGGATCTCAGCAATTCCATGTATCAATGGGGCGTGAATATCTCACCGCTGACCGAGACGGAATATGCGGTTCAGAATGCCTGGCAGGCCCATGGCGCGGACACCTATTATTCATGGGAAACCGGTGAAGAGGACTGGAACCAGTTTGCCACACTTCAGGACGACGCCGGCGATTACGTGGTATTTGAAGCGCCGCTTGTCTTTGAATACACCCATCAGACGGCCAATGACATCAACGGTGACGCCACCTATGACGGCAAGAAGTTCCGCATGGAATACGACGGCAACCATCTGAATATCCCCTGGAAATTCAATCCAAACGCCACGGGCCCCGGCGACGGATGGGAGCCCATGTTTAACCTGAAGAACGGCACCGTTCTGACGGATTCCAGCGGCACCCAGTATGTTGTGAAAGGAATTGAACGGGCCATGATCATGCAGCCGGTCGGCGATGTGAGCCAGGCCAGCAGCCTCGTGATCGACACTACCATTCAGGCGCCCACCCTGACCTATGATGCCACAAAAACCGCTGAAGTGGGCGATGAACCCACGGGCGTGACGGTGCAGGTGAATAAAGGCGAAGTGTTATAAATCATAACGGTAAAACCGACGGTAAAAAAAAGCAGGGCGCGTTGCGCCCTGCTTTTTTTATTCTTCATGTCCTTCATGCTCTTCATGGTGAAAAAAAGCTTTTCAGGGTAACCAAAGCCGGTCCCTTTGGTGGTGAATGTTTATTCCTTCACATATATTATTCCGGCAACCATCACCCGGTGGTTTCCACTAAGGTGCAGTGTCGATTGAAAGGTGGTGCCGTGGGCAGTGCCCGGGGGGATGGAAATGGTGACGGGCCGTTCCTGTTCGATGGTGCCGCTTCCCATACAGAGCGGGCAGAAAAACCGGTCAAGCAGGAAGCCGCCGGTGCAACGGGGGCAGGGCACATTCACCTGAATCAGGGCATCAACGTCTCTCCCGTGCCTGGCCTCCGCCGGTGTCAGCAGAACATTGATCAGGCATACAGGACAATCGGTACGGTTGCGGTAAAAGGCCCTTTCTGTGAATGGGATATCCTGTACGGGCGATGATGGCCGGCGCCGCCATTTTTCTGCCGGACCGGCTGCAAAGCGCGCTTCGTTTCGATTACCCGGCGATTGCGGTGCTTCTTCCTGCTGAAGTGCCGCATCATAGGCTTTTCGCTTACGGTCATCCGCCAGGGTTTCATAAGCATCCTTTGCATCCAGAAAGGCCTGCCGGTTTCGGCCATTCTCGCATTTATCCGGATGAAGTCGTTTGGCGATGTGCCGGTATGCCTTTTTTATGGAATCCTTGCTCGCCTCCCTGGGTAATCCTAAAATGACATAATAATCCTTCATCATTTAAGGCCCCCCATTACCTTTGGTGGCTTCTCAAAAAGTTTTCCACTCCGCGAGTCAGCGTTTTCACTTCAACCGAAAAAAGCCTGTCCCTCGGGGCCAGGTCAGTAATGGTTATGCCAATAAAACGGTAAACACGAAATCCGAATTTCGAAACTCGAAACAAATTCGAATATCAAAAGCGACAATGATCAAAACAGATATCGGAGTGTTCCTGACCATCAATTAGATACATATATCTTCGTGTCCTTCGTGCGCTTCGTGGTAATCAACCCCAAGCGATTGAACCACGAAGTTCACGAAGAACACGAAGATTTGTACCGCGTTCCCGTTCTCCTGCGGGGGAACGTAAAGACTTTTACTGAATTTTTATCTGCCGGGACCGGGCGGCTTCGGCCTTTGGAACGGTAATGGTCAAAATGCCGTTGGAAAGACCGGCCGAAATCTTATCGTTATCAATGTAGCCCGGCATTTTAACGGCCCTGGAAAAACTGCCGGTCTCACGCTCTTTTCTGTGAAAACGGGCTTTTTCATCAATATCGGGGGAAGTTCGTACCCCGCTGATGGTGACATTGTTTTCCATGCTCTGAATATCAAGATCCTCTGCCCTGATGCCGGGCAGTTCCGCACGGAGATAATAATTTTCCGTGTCCTCTGTCAGGTTGACCGGCGGAAAAACGCCGGCTGTCCGCGGAAAATAGGTGGTACCTTCCAGTGTGTCCATGAGCCGTCCCAGTTCACGCCGCACGCGGCCCAGGGTATCCATGTCGCTCCGTCCTCGAAAGGCCGGTAATTCAAAAAAATTCCGGGTAAGTATCATCGCTGGCCTCCTGTTTCCAGAAAAACTATAGAGTTATATCAAATATTTAAATCCTTATTTAATCTTAAAAATAATCATAAAGGGTGCAATGTCAAGTGTGATGGGTATGGTAATTAGGGAGTGTCCGTCCAGAAATTAGATATTTTGGTCGAGTTCAAGGAAGGCGAAAATTTTAACCGGAGGAATACTTTGCGTATTTTGAGGATTAAAATTTGAGCCTGACGCAGAAATCGGGCAAAATAGCAATTTATGGATAGGCACTAGGGAAAAATCACGGTAGAATGCCCCATGGTACCAACAACGATATATGTGGACCCCGCAGCGGAACAATACCCTGAAGCAGAGATCATTATCGCCAATCTTCAGAGAATTGTCGGCATCCCCGGAAAAGACGACATACCGGTGATCCGGGGGATTTCTCCGGCATATGTCTACCGGGCGGTGGCCGCCGCCCCGGACAGCGTGTCGGCGGGTAAACAGGTCCTTTTCCTGACCCCTCATAACGGCCTGTTTCTCAAACCCTGCCCCGGCACGCGGCACTACCGGTGCTGCGGCTACAAGATCCTGAACATCGCGGGGTTCTGTTCACTGGAGTGTTCCTACTGCATTCTGCAGGCCTATTTCCACCCGCCGGTGCTGCAATGTCATGTGAATCAGCAAGAGATGCTGGATGAACTTGACACCGCCTTGAAAACCACCGACCGTGTCCTGCGCATCGGCACCGGCGAGTTTACTGACAGCCTGATATGGAACGATGTCATCGACCTGACAGACCGCCTGATCCAGCGGTTTGCCGTTCAGGACCGGGCCGTACTGGAACTGAAGACCAAGACCGATGATATTGCGCCGCTTCGCCGGCAGGCGCACAACCGCAAAACCATCGCGGCATGGTCCCTGAATGCGGAAAAGGTAGTTGCCGATGAAGAACGGGGCGGCGCATCCCTTGCCGACCGACTGAAGGCCGCCGCTGCCTGCGAGCAGATGGGGTATCCCCTTGCCTTTCATTTTGACCCCATCATCTTATACGAAGGCTGCGGGGCCGACTACGTGGCGGTGATTGAAAGGCTTTTTAGCGCGGTGTCCGCGGACAACATCGTGTGGATCAGCCTGGGCACCTTCCGGTTCATGCCGGCGTTAAAACCGATTGTGCAATCCCGTTTTCCGGATTCCGGCATTGTCTATGGGGAGTTCATCACCGGCATGGACCAGAAGATGCGGTATTTCAAACCCATGCGCATTCGGGTTTACAGGGCGATTATTTCGGCAATACGGGCCATCGCGCCGGATGTGTGCGTCTATTTCTGCATGGAGGACGACGAGGTATGGGAAAAGTGCATGGGCTTTACGGCGGGAGAAAAGGGTGGGCTGCCGGCCATGCTGGACCGCAGCGCGGCAGCCCATTGTGGGTTGAGGGGGGCGTGAGCACCGGTTTATTCAGTCCAGAATAAACCGGTAAAAGGCTATGCAGATTCAGATTAAACATCTAATTTTTCATTCATACTTTTCTTTGCTCGCCCAAAGAAAAGTATGCAAAAGAAAGGGCGCCCCGCAGCTTGGCCTCCGGCTACCCTCGCAGGGACGGTTTTTTCGGCGCGGGCAGAAACTCGCCTGTCCTTTTGTGCAGATGCGGTAAACCTCGTCTGCTCAGACAGTCTGCCCGCGTCTTCCGAAAAAACCGTCCCTGCTCGGCTGCGCTGCAAGGGGCGGGGCACGTGTTGCTGTTCAGTTGTTGCGACAAGCTGGGAAGCAGGGCAATAAAGGACCCTGCCCCAGAGGACCAGATTTTGATTGTATCTGAAAAGGGCATTGACCAGATCGAAATCCTTATCGGAATAGAATCATAATGTATCGATTTCGATTTCCGATGGAGTTCCTTGGAAGCGGTATGCACCTCAGGCGCCATCATATTTTCGTCATAATATTTTCGTTGACGAAGAACGCGATAGATCGGTATCATTATTAACATTGCTTGCAACCGCCGGCAAAGGGATTTTGCCGGTGAGCCATTATACCATCCCGACAACCGAACACAGGGGGGCATTGCCATGAAAAAGCTTTCCGATTTTCGCACCAAAAAGCAAAAAAGGGAAAAGATCACCATGCTCACGGCCTATGATTATCCCACCGCCGTCTTTCAGGTACGGGCCGGCGTGGAGATTCTGCTGATCGGTGACAGCGTGGGCCGCAATATCCTGGGATACGAGAGCGAACGGGAAGTGACCATGGAAGACATGCTGCACCATGTCAGGGCCGTGGCCCGCGGGGCGAAAAAAGGGTATGTGCTGGGCGACATGCCTTACCAGTCAGCGGACACCAAAACAGACGCCCTTGATAATGCCAGGAGGTTCATTGATGCCGGCGCCCATGGCGTGAAGATGGAGGGCGAAACCGGGATGGTGGACCAGATCGCCCATGTTACGGCTGCCGGCATCGATGTGTGTGCCCATATCGGCTACACTCCCCAGACCGATGACAAAGCCGCTGTGCAGGGCAAGGATTTTGAACGCGCAAAGGCGCTGATCACCGTGGCCAGGGAACTCCAGGCGGCAGGAGCAGAAATGATCGTGTTTGAACTGATTCCTGAACTGCTGGCAAAGGAGATGACTGCACTACTGGATATTCCCACCATCGGCATCGGTGCGGGACGGTATTGCGACGGCCAGGTGCAGGTCTATTGCGACATTCTGGGGCTTTCCGACCGGGTGTTCCGCCATGCCAAGGCCTATGATGACCTGGGCACCCGCTATGAAGAAATATTCGCCGACTATGTCAACGAGGTAAAGAACCAGCGTTTTCCCACAAAAGACAACAGCGCGGTTCTCCCCGACGAGGTGGCAGAGCAGGTGCGCGCCTGGCTTAAAAGCAGCTGATTTTTACTCCCCTTTGCCCACCGATGCCGTCAGCGCCGCGTCAATATCCGGGTATTGAAACGAAAACCCGTTTTCCAGCAGCACGGCCGGCCGGGCCCGCTGGCTGTTCAAAATCAGCCCGCCCATCTCGCCGGCCGCCACTTTCATAACGACCCCGGGCACCTTGAAAAACGCCGGCCGCTTCACGGTTCTGGCCAGGCTTGCGGAAAATTGCCGGTTTCTCACCGCTCCGGGCGCGCAGAAGTTGGCTGGACCTTTAATGGCCTCATTTTCCAGAACAAACATCATGGCCGATACCAGGTCGTCAATCTGAATCCAAGGAAACCACTGGTTGCCACTGCCCAGCGGACCGCCCATCCCCATTAGATAGGCGGGCAGCATCTTGGCCAGGGCACCGCCGCCGGGACCGAGAACGACCCCGAACCGCGTGGCCACCACCCGCGCGCCTTTTTTTTGCGCCGCGAATGCTTCTTTTTCCCAGTCCACGCAGACCCGGGCGAGAAAGTCGGTGCCCGGCGCCGAAGCCTCATCCAGGATATCGTCGCCCCTGTCGCCGTAATACCCAACCGCGGATGTGCTGCAGAAAACCAGGCCGGCCGCATCTTCGGGCAGGGCGCCCACCAGGTGCCGGGTGGTCAGAATCCGGCTGTCATAGATCAGCTGTTTGTATTTTTCGTTCCAGCGGCTGAAAATATTGATGCCCGCGAGATTGATAACGGCATCGGCCCGGGGCACGGCCTGTTGCCAGTCGCCGGGCGCGGATGTATCCGCTGTGATGGCTTCATAAGCCTGATGGTCGATGGTGCCGGGTTGATGGCTGATACCCGTGACGCGGTGGCCCGCTGCCAGAAGGGCATTAACCAGGGCGGTGCCCACAAACCCCGAACTGCCGGTGACGAGAATGTTCATAAAAATCTCCTGTTTCAGGACATGGACGGGTTATAAAAAAACCGGTTCTTTTCTACGTTGACGGTGCCCTGGTCCACCAGCGCTTCCAGGGTGAGGATGATCCAACCGTCCGCGAAATTGCGTTTTGCCGCGTTTTGCCCCTGGTACAGGGTGTTGGTGATGTCTTTGATGGTGATGCCGCTATTGCCGGCGCCCTGTACGGTTTCCAGCACATTCCGGGTCCGGGCGTCGCGATGGGCGAGAATTTCGGCAATGCGCTGGCGGGGCTCGGTGATGGGGCTGCCATGGGCGCTGAGAATCAGTTCGAGCCGGGGCAGGGCGAGCGTCTGTTCAAGGGTCCGACGATAGGCTGACAGATCGGATCGAGGCGGTCCCAGCCACGTGGTAATGGTGCGCAGAATATTGTCCCCGGAAAACAGGATGCCTTTTGCCGCGTTATAAAGGAAGATGTGGTCATCGCAATGGCCCGGTGCGGGCATCACCTCCCACGGTTCATTGTTGATGGTCAGCGTGGTCTGTTCCGGAATGACGTGATCCACGGTGCCGGGAAAGGTGGTCCCCAGCATCACCGGCTGTAAATATTTGAGATAAAACGTCAGCAGGCTTTTTTTGCGGAGCCCGATGTCGTAGCCCTGGTAGGCATCCCCCCGTTTACGGTAGTATTGTTCGGGGTTCATGTTGGCGGTCATTCTTTCGGTGAGCATCACATCAATATCAAAGCGGTCTCGTAAAAACCGGAGGCCGGAAATATGATCGGGATGGGAGTGGCTGGGCAGGCTTCGCGTGAGATTGAAATCGCCGCCCCGGCCATGGACCGTATCCCGTATCCGGATCAGTTCCTTTTCCAGGTGGGCCAGTATTTTTTTTCGGCCGTAGCCCGTGTCAAACACCAGGCCGTCGCTGCCAGCCAGCACGTAAATGTTGACCGGCGGCATCAGTGCCCCCATTGCGCCCTGCTCGGTGATCATGAATATGTCCGGATAGACTTCCTGCATTTAATCGCCTCTTGTAGGATAAAAGCTGAAAAACGTGCGCATATCTTTACTGTAACTCCCGTCGCCGGTTTTTTCAATACCCGAAATATTACCGCATGCCGACGACCGATCCGCTGTAGGGGCAATGCCTGGGGGTGTTTGAATTATATGAATTTTATTGACAATAACGGTATCCTAAATTATACTTAAAAGCCAATACAAACTTCAATTAATGCTGGTGCCGGGCGCAATTATCCAGTTTCCCCCAACGATTCGAACGCTGGCCCGGCCATTCAGGCAGTTTCGGGTTGACTGAGACTCAGCAGTACCATTACCTTCGACGCAGACTTCGCAGCTCCGCAAGCAGACGCTACGACATATTTTTTACTGATATTGATATTGCTCCGGGCGGCATCCGTTTCCGGACGCCAAACGGTCAACCGCTTAATCACAGGAGGGTGACTATGGCCGTTATCGTTAAAAAAAGGGACGGGGATGTACTGGTCCAGCTCTGCGGAGAATTTACCATTTATGAGGTCAATGCGCTTCACAAGGCCCTGATGGACTGCCTGAATGACCATGACGGACTGATCCTGGATATGCGGAATGTCAGGAAGTGCGACAAGGCGGGGGTGCAGCTGCTGGCCTCGGCCATGAAAAGGGCCGGCGATGCCCGTAAACATTTTGCCATAGAAAACGCCTCGGTGCCGGTGCGGGAAGCGGCTCGGCGGGCGGGCCTGGGCATTGTGTCCTGAAGACGGCACGGTAAAGATCTTTAAAATTTTATGGACAGGGTCATCGAACCATACTGCTCCAGTCCGTGCTGGGCTTCGAATTCCGGCGTCCGGTACGTATGCGTATAGGTAAACCGGATATTCTTCCAGGTTAATGCCGCACCCGCAATCAGATCCACTACAAAGTATTCCTTTTCCACGCTCCGGCTGTCTTCGGTGAAGGACCCATCCAGAAAGAGATCATGGGCCACCAGCCGGCCGGTAACCCCGCCGAACACGTAACCGGAAAGGCCCGGCGATTTGGTAAAAAAGCTCGATCCAGGGGGGCTGGGCTGAACCCTCGGCGGCCCGTAATCCAGGCAGAGGTCTTTGCCCATTCGCACCATGGCCCCGGCCTCCACATAATCAAACACCGTTCCCAGGGCAATGGCCGAGGTCGGGGTAAAATCGATGCCGAAATCATAAATTTCCGTCGTTGCGACGGCTCGCCAGCTGCGCTGATAGGTCAGCTGAATCCCCGGTTCATCCGGCAGCTGGGTATGCCAGCCCATGGGTTCGGGAGAGTCGCTGATATATTCATGTACAAATTTCTGGGCCTCTTCCGCTTTTGACGAGGGCCCCACCACCCCCAGCTTCAGCTCCAGCTGGTGAAGGCGGATGCCGTTTTCTGAAATTACCCCCACGGACCCATAGAGCCAGCCCGCATACGGCCGGTCAGTAAGCGGCGGGTTCACCAGCTTGATATTTCCCGGGGTGTACATGCTCTGGCCAGCTGCATACTCGATCCGGGAATCCCCATGATCCGGGAAAAGCGGCGATCGGGCCGCCGCCGTCCGCAGCAAATGCGGCACGTCATTAATCCCCGAAAGCCACGAAATCCGCACCCCGTTGGTATAATTATCATCAAAATGAGCAAACTTATCGTTTTCAAAGGTCAGGCTGAAAATACCCTTATCCGTTTCAGGGGTCTCCTGTCCCGTTGCCGCGCAAAGCACCGCCGGCACCAGCAACAGCAGCAGCATAACCACAAGCCCTTGACCGCCGCCGCCTCTGTAAAGACAAATATGCCTGCAATAGCCTGCCATGCTTTTGACTGCTGATCCAATCATTTCCTGTTCTCCCCCCATCAGGCAAGATTCAAAATTGATGCCCACATACTAAGAAGGTTTCAACATCCCCGTCAACAAAAATAGTGCATTTTATCTTTATGGCGCAATTTTGTGAGTCCCGGGCCGTCAGGAAAAGTGGCATGGTCATCCTCCGTTTTTATACAATTGTTTTCCGGAAAAAGCCGAATTTACAACCCGCCGGCAGATTCGGTATGGTTTCACCCTGAAAAACACCACCAACCGACCCGTCAACGAAGCCAGCCTATGGGTGTACGTCCCCGTTGCCCGAACCGCCACACAACGCAGCGATCACATCGAAGCCTCCCACCCTTATAAACGTGTTACCGATCCACTGGGCAATCAGACCCTTCATTATCATCCGCCAGGATTTTACTTATAACTAGTGCCCATCCATAAATTGCTATTTTGCCCGATTTCTGCATCAGGCTCAAATTTTAATCCTCAAAATACACAAAGTATTCCTCCGGTTAAAATTTTAGCCTTCCTTGAACTCAACCAAAATATCTAATTTCTGGACGGACACTAACTAATGCTTACGGCAACACCACCCGCAGGGAATACAATGAGTGGGATCAGATTACCCGTATCGTCCATCCGGATGGAACGGAAACCACCACCGAATACGACAACACAATCCATAAACCCGTCAGAAAAACCGACGAACGGGGCATTGTCACCGAATACGAATACGACGACAACGCCAACCTGATCGAAAAAACCGATAAAACCGGCCGCACCATTTATTGCGAATATGACGCCCTTGACCGGCTGACCCGGGTTACCGATCCGGCCGCCGGAGAAACCTCCTATGCCTATGACAACAGAGACAACCTGATCTCGTTAACCGACGCCGAGGGCAATATCACCCGGTTCGAATATGACGGCAACAACCGGCTGACAAAAGAAATCCGGCCCCAGGGCGAAGAAACATCCTACGCCTATGACGACGCCGGCAGCCTTGTTGAAAAAATCGATCCCAAATGATCCATTACCCTGAAAGTGTTTGATGTTCCGCAAATGGGGGTCACGGGAGACGATATAGTCCGCCCGGCCTTCCAAAGCACAGGCCAGAGAAAGGGGTCGGAAAGGGGTCAGGTCTGCCTTTGACTCTTGTTCGCAAAAGCAGGGCTGACAGGCAGGTTACCGGGAGCATAAACGCGCGGCGGCTACTTTTTCTTTTTATAACTGTCCAGAAAGTCCTGATCTGTGATCCCTGCCTGTTTGATGGCACTTTTTAAGGTGCCGATGGCAAGGCTTTTATGCCGGGGAATGACACAGCCGGTGTTCTCCCGGCGCAGAACCACATGGCTTCCCCGTTACCGTACTTCATCAAATCCAAGGCGTTTAAAAACCTTGATGGCTTCATCGCCGGATATCTTCGGCAGTTCAGGCATGGGCGGAGACCTCGAAGGTGGTAAGGAACGGACGGGAGAATGGTTTTAACGGAAATTCTTCCAGGTATAACTCGGTTGCTTCCTTCAGGTTACTGATTGCCTCGGCAATGGTTGTGCCCTGGCTGGCAGTTCCGACTTCCGGGCACTCGGCCACATAGAGGTCATCCTCCTGATGGATAATGGCGGTAAGGGTGTTCATGTTTCTTTGCTCCTTATTGAACCGTGTGATTATTGAAGTTCTGTCTGTGCTTTTAATTTGTCCTTTTCAATAAAGGTATCCAGCAACTGCATGATCTGGCGTTTGTCTTTTGTCGACATTTTTTCTATCTGGCTGAATCTCCGCCAGAGCCGCATATCCTTTTTATTGATTTTTTCATCTGCTGTTTTGATCCCGAGCAGTTCATCTGCTGAGGTTCCCAGGGCTTTGGCAAGAGTGGGTAACAAATGTGTCGGCGGATACTTGGCCTGTTTTTCATAATAGGCGATCATTCTTTGAGATATCCCGGTTTCTCTGGCAAGTTCCCGCTGGGAATACCCGGTCTCACTCCGGAATCTTGCCATCCGGTCGCCAAACGCTTCTGTATCGTTTAATTTCATTTTTTTGGGCATAACCAAAGTCTCCTGTTGCCTTGTATTATACCTCTTATTTATACATCCACATTTTAAATCTTCTCCTTTGCGCCGAAAAAAGTCCTGACATGATGATACATAAAATGTATCAGAAGATAACACAAAAAGCAACCAAAGAAAAATTAAAATCAGTTCAAATTTTTGCTTGACAGTTGACAATCGGTATTATGGACCCGGGTCAGCATAATTCTGCATTTAGCCGGCGGGAGAGGTCGGAGGGGGAGGCGGTTTTCCGGCCATTGATGGAGAGGACGGGGACGGTGCCCATGAGGGAGTTGGTGAGCAGCAGGTCATCGGCGGCTAGGCATTGGGGAAGGGTGACCTTTTCATGGATGATTTGATAGCCCCATGTTTTGAGGCAGGCAAGCACCCGGGCCTGCATGATGCCGCTGAGCACGGTGGGGGAGAGGGGCGCAATGGCGGTATTGCCGCGGATTAAAAGAATGTTGGCGGTGCTGGTTTCGGAAACCGTGTCATCGGGGTTCATGATCAGGGCTTCGTCGCAGTTGTGGCGTTTTGCCCATTGGCCGGCCTTGTAGTAGAAAAAGTAATTCAGGGTTTTGTGGGAGGCGGTTTCCACCTGGCGCGGGGCCGGATAGACCGCCAGGTCCAGGCCCGGTTTGCCGGGCTGTTCCAGCCGGTGAATATAGGGCCGGGCGGTGACGGCCAGGGTATGGTTATAGGGCGGCTCAAAACGGTCGCCGTGGGCGGCCATGATTTTGACGGCTGCAATGCCGGTCTCCAGGCGGTTTGCCGCAATGACCTGGCGGATCACGGTATGCCAGTCGATGTCGGGCGGCGGCGTGGGAAACAGGGCCTTCCATGAGTCGGTGAGCCGCTGAACATGGTCTTCGAGAAACTGCGGCGTGCCCCCTTCGGCGCGGATGGTCTCAAACAGGCCGGCCCCGTACTGAAACCCCGGTGAATCCAGGGGGGCAGCGGCGTCCCCTCCCGGCCGGATCTTGCCGTTGAGCCATGTATAACTGGGATGATGAACGCGGATGCGGTCTTCGCCGGCAAAGGCGGACAGCATGGTGTCCGCCTTTGCCAGGGTTTCTTCGAATTCTTCGGCGGGGTCTGAGTCGTACACAATGCCCCCGCCGGCGGCATAAAACAGCCGGTCCCCGCAAATGGTGGCGGTGCGAATGGCGATGGACAGGTCCATGGTGTCATGAAAACTTATATAGCCGATGGACCCGGTATAGATATGCCGTCGCACCGGCTCCAGTTCGTCGATAATCTCCATGGACCGGATCTTGGGACAGCCGGTGATGGAACCGCCGGGAAAGGCGGCCGCAAGTATGTCCGCGGCATCCCTGCCGTCCGCCAGTTCACCCTCCACGATGGAAATCATGTGAAATACGTTTTCGTAGGCCTCCAGCTTTTTATGGCGGGTTACCTTCACGCTGCCGCCGGTGCACACCCGGCCCAGGTCGTTGCGCAGCAAATCAACGATCATGGAGAGCTCGGCATCGTCCTTGGGACTTTCCAGGAGCGCCCTGCGGTTGGCCTCGTCTTCGGCCGGTGTCTTTCCCCGCGGCCGTGTGCCCTTGATGGGCCGGGTTTCTACATACCGGCCGGCCTGCCGGATGAACCGTTCCGGCGAGGTGGATACGATGTGGTGGCCGCCGGCATTGATAAAGGCGAAAAACGGAGCGGGGTTCCGCTGGTAAAGGCTGGCAAACAGGCCGAAGGGGCTGCCGGAAAATTCGGTTTCAAACCGCTGGGACATGTTGACCTGGTACACATCCCCCGCGGCGATATAGTCGATGATATCGGCCACTGCCTGTTCGTATTCAGGGCGGGTGGCATTGGACCGGAACGAGCCGCCCGTGTGGACGGCGGCCGACTTGCCGGCGGGGGGTTCGCACACGCCGTAAAACCAGTCCAGCAGGGCCTGCCGGTTTTCGCCGGGCAGCTCGGCCACGTGGAGGCGGGTCTGGTCGTGTTTTTTGTCATGCACCACCAGTATCTGGGGGGCCGTGAGATACATATCCGGCAGGCAGAGATCGTCCACGCAGGTGCGGGGCAGGTTTTCCAGCCGGTCCTTCAGGTCATAGGCGATGTATCCCGTGAGCCCGGCGGAGATGGGGGACGGTATGTCGGGCGCCGTCACCCGGCAATGGGCGAGGATGCGCTTGAGCGCCGCCAGGGGGTCGGCCTGAATGGACCGGTCCCGGCCGTCCGCGGACAGGCAGGAGGACAGGCAGGAGGACAGGCAGACGGTGTCCTGTCGGCTGGTCAGCACGAACCAGGGGGCAACGCCCAGGATATGGTGTTCGGCACAGTCCAGGTCTCCGCCGCTCATCAGCAGCGTGGTGCCGGCCATGTCGGCAAACCGGCCGGCAAGGGTCATGAACGGTTCATTCAAGGTGAAGCCGGTGCTGTAAACCCCGGCTGGCCGCCTGATATGGCTGATCAAATCGGTCAGTGTCATGTTCAGTGTCATGTGTTGATTCCGCTGTTCTTAAAAAGTTTGCGGCCATTTGCCGGCCGTGTTCGGTTAAAAAGCTTTCCGGATGGAACTGGACCCCGAACACGGGGTAATCCCGGTGATACAGGCCCATGGGAATGCGGTACTCTGTTGTGGCCGACACCGCCAGCGCATCCCCTGTCTGCGCGGTGATGAGGGAATGGTACCGCGCCGCGGTGAAGGGCGACGGAAGTCCGGCAAACAGGTTTTGGCCGGTATGATGGATGGGGCTGGTCTTGCCGTGCCGGGGCAGGGGCGACCGAATCGTCTGGCCGCCGAATGCTTCGTTGATGCACTGCATGCCGAGGCACACCCCTAATATGGGCATGTGGCCGGCGAACGTCCGGGCGGCCCGTATGGAAATGCCGGAATCGACCGGGGTTTTGGGCCCCGGGCTGATCAGCAGATAATCGGGGCCTGCGGCATGGATTTCGTCAATGGTGATCCGGTCGCTGCGATGCACCACGATCGCCAGATCAAACCCGGAAAAGAGCTGGACCAGGTTATAGGTAAATGAATCGTAATTGTCGATGACAAGCAGTTTTTTCATTCAATCATCACCCCATAAAAAAACGCCACCCGGTAGAGCCTGGGTGGCGTTTGCCTATTACATAACTCTTTAGTGCCCATCCATAAATTGCTATTTTGCCCGATTTCTGCGTCAGGCTCAAATTTTAATCCTCAAAATACACAAAGTATTCCTCCGGTTAAAATTTTCGCCTTCCTTGAACTCGACCAAAATATCTAATTTCTGGACGGACACTCTTTAGTGACTATTTGATTTTCCTGTGTATTAGCACCTTGGCCGGGCCGGGTCAAGCATTTTTATGCCCATGCGTTTCTCATTTTTTGAATAAAAGGCTATGCCGGTAAGGAGCAAAGCACGAAATTTGAAACAAATCCGAATATCAAATTTCCCAATGACCAAAACAGATACCGGAGTGTTCCGGGGCATCAATGCGATGCATTTATCTTCGTGACCTTCGTGCTCTTCATGGTAATCAACTCCAGACAATCCGAATAGCAAATGCTCCAATGACCAAAACAAAAGCACGGGTCATGGGGGTTATGTTTTGAAAATTTAAATATTCGAATTTAGAATTTGTTTCGTATTTCGTGCTTCGAATTTCGAATTTCAATTTTCACGTATTAAGTATTAAAGCCCCTTCCAGGGGTAAACCAAAGCCGGTCCCTCTGGGGTCGGATTTTTATTTGTCGTTGAAAGCGATTTTCAGGACATCCTCCATTTTATCGGTAAAGTGGAAGGTGAGGGATTTCTTTACATTGTCCGGAATTTCCTCGATATCCTTCTGGTTGGCCTTGGGCAGCAGAATCTCCCTGATGCCGGCCCTGTGACCTGCGATCACCTTCTCTTTGACACCGCCCACGGGCATGACTTTGCCCCGAAGGGTGATTTCGCCGGTCATGGCCAGTTTCTTTTTCACCCGTTTGCCGGTGAGCAGGGAAAAGATCGCTGTCAGAATGGTCACGCCGGCGGACGGCCCGTCCTTGGGAATGGCGCCGGAGGGCACATGGATGTGAAAATCGGTGGTTTCGTAAAAATCCTCGGGGATTTTATATTTCTTTGCGTTGGCCCGGATAAAGCTCAGGGCTGCGTTGGCTGACTCTTTCATGATGTCGCCCAGCTGTCCCGTGAGGGTCAGGCTTTTATTGCCCTTCATGGCGGTGGCTTCCACAAACAGCAGTTCACCGCCCGCTGGGGTCCAGGCAAGGCCCATTACCACTCCGGGGGCCAGGGAGGCTTCCCCGGTCTCGGAGGTGTAGCGCACCGGCCCCAGGTATTCCCGCAGATCCTCCACCTTGATAGAGCTTGAAACTTTCTCTCCTTCGGCGATCTTGGCGGCCACGCCCCGGCATACCGTCGCGATTTCGCGTTCGGCGTTCCGAAGTCCCGCCTCCCGCGTGTAGTCCGAGATAATGTGGCGGATAGCGCTCTTGGTAAACCGGATCTGTTTGCCGCTGAGCCCGTTTTCCTTTCGCTGCCGGGGAATAAGATACTGGGTGGCGATTTTTTCCTTTTCCTCCAGGGAATAGCCGCGCAGTTCGATGACCTCCATGCGGTCCTGCAGTGCCGGGGGAATCGTGTGCACGATATTGGCCGTTGCGATAAACATCACACTGGACAGGTCAAACGACACATCCAGGTAATGATCGGCAAAGGTGTGGTTCTGTTCCGGGTCCAGCACTTCCAGGAGGGCCGAGGACGGGTCTCCCTTGAAGTCCGCGCCCACCTTGTCGATCTCGTCCAGCATGAACACCGGGTTGTTGGTGCCGGCCTTGCGAATTTCCTGGATGATGCGGCCGGGCAGGGCGCCCACATATGTCCGGCGGTGACCACGGATCTCGGCCTCGTCCCGGACGCCGCCAAGGGAAATGCGCACGAACTCGCGGTTCAGCGCCCTTGCAATGGACCGGCCCAGGGATGTTTTCCCCGTTCCCGGGGGGCCCGCAAAACAGAGAATCGGTCCCTTGGATTCCGGGTTGAGCTTCCGCACCGCAAGGTATTCCAGGATCCGTTTCTTGGGTTTTTCAAGGCCGAAATGGTCCTTGTTCAGCACCGACCGGGCGGCCTGAATATCCAGAATGTCCTTTGAGTTTTCGTTCCAGGGCAGGGTGGTCAGCCAGTCCAGATAAGTGGAGGAAACCGTGTACTCCGACGAGGACGGATGCATACGGGAAAATCGTTCCAGTTCCCGCATGGCCGCCTTGTGCGCTTCCTCGGGCAGGTTTTTTTCCTCGATCTTGGCCCGGTATTCCTCGGCCTCCACGTTTTTGTCCTCCCGCTCGCCGAGCTCATCCTGGATGGCCTTCAGCTGCTTGCGCAGGTAATATTCCTTCTGCTGCTGATCCATGTCCTCCTTCACCTGGGACTGGATCTTGTCGCCGAGTTTCAGTATCTCCAGCTGATGATTGATCATCTTGGTGACTTTTTTCAGCCGGGTTTTTGCATCGATGGTGGCCAGAACATCCTGCTTCTCCTCGATGGAAGAATTGATGGTGGAGGCCACCATGTCGGCCAGGGCGCCGGGTTCCTCGATGGTTGAGGACATCGAGCTGAGCTCGTTGGGAATGGCCGGGGATATGCGCACCACCTCCTGGTAAATATTGTTGATGTTGGCCATCAGCCCTTCGGTTTCCTTGTCCTTGCCGGTGTCTTCCTCGATCTGTTCTATTCCGGCTTCCAGGTAGGGAGAGAGCTTTGTGAATTCTCTGATCCTGAACCGGTGCAGCCCCTGAATCAGCAGATGGATTTTGTTGTCTTCCGCTTTCGCCATTTTCAGTATAAGGGCCGCCGTGCCGATGTCATGCAGGTCTTCCGGCGCGTATTTATCTTTGCGTTCCGGGGTCTGGGTCGCGACCAGGCCGATCATACGATCGCCGGACATCACGGCATCCACCATATCGGTGTATTCGGCCTGGGTAATGACGATGGGAATAATCATCTTGGGAAACAGAATGCCCTCGGCCAGGGGCATTATTGGCAGATGTTCCGGCAGGTTCTCGGTATTGTCCGTATTTATATTTTCAGGTGCGCCTATCGTTGTATCCATTAACTTCCTCCGTGAGTGTTTTTCCGCGGTTGTTTAAACAACCGCGCAGCGCCGTTTCCGGGTGAACGCCTTTAATCGGTTTCAGAGTCCTCATCAAGATTGTTGATCGGAATCTTTCTGGACCGGGGAATATCGGTTTGCTTGGTCATATTGATCGTCAGCATGCCTGCGGAGAACGAGGCCGATACCTGGTCGGTGTCGATGGGGGCAGGAAGATAGAGAATCCTCTCAAATTTTCCGTATTGAATCTCCGCCAGACGGAACTTGGTTTTTTCGCCGGGATGGGGCGAGGTCCGTGCCCCGATGATCTTTACCGCCCGCTGATTGATTTCGATCTCAATGGAATCTTTTTTCACGCCGGCCACGGCCGCCACAATCGTAATCTGCTCAGGCGTTTCATAAAGATCCATCTGTGGAACCCATTTGCTGCTGAATCGGGAAAACATCGGGTTAACGGAACCGAATATGTCATCCATGGTGCGCTTCAGTTCAGACCCGATTTGATCAAGATCGGTACTCAGATGAATTTTAATGTAGTCCATATGATGCTCCTATATGTGTACTTTCACAGTTTTCAGCATTCCACGGCATGTCGTATGATTTATAATTTACAAAACCGTCTGACATATATAAAAATTATCATGAAAACGCTGTTGTCAAAAAATTTTGGAATGATGCCATATAATTAATTCTGGAAATTTCATGAAATGATTGGGTACTGTATGTTAGAGTAACCATATTTTGAACGAAAATCAAACGCTTTGATGTATTTTGTAAAAATGATGTCATTCATATAAGTAAAGAGGTAGTGATGAACCCATCAGATGAACGGAAAATTGAAGAATGGGGCCGGCGCCTTGCGGATACGGTCAGTATCGAGGTCGTGCTGGATGGAGACGCGCAGAATGGGCGGAGCACCCCGGGTAAAATGATTGCCGGGTTCTGTGAGCGGCTCAATCAGCTGGCGCCAGAGGTGACGGTCAACCAGAAGGAGGGCACCGAACCGGGTATTCGCATCGCTCCCAATATTGTTTATCAGGCAGTGCCGGAAAACCAGGAAATGGACATATTCCTTGACGCGCTGGACGGCACCCTGAAACCGGCCGGCGGCGTGATCGAACCGCCGGACATGGATCGGTTATCGCGGCTGGCTTCATCGGTCCGCCTGGATGTCTATATTTCATCCCACTGTCCGTTCTGCCCTCATGTGGTGACGGCCCTGCTGCTCACCGCTCAGGCATCCGAACGGGTAAACGTGAAGGTGGTCGACGGCACCCTTTTCCCTGAAAAAGCCCAGTCCCTGGACATTAAGGCCGTCCCCACCGTTATCCTGGACAACGGGTTCCGGTGGACCGGCCAGGTGGATATGAACGAGATTATGGCGGTGGCGGTAAGCGGGGCAGATGCCGATTTTGGCGCAGAAACCCTCAAGTCCATTGTGGAGGCCGGCAATGCGGAAACCGTTGCAAAAATGATGCTGGACAAGGGGGAAATCTACTCGGCGTATATTGATCTGCTGACCGATGAGAAATGGTCGGTGCGGCTCGGGGCCATGGTGGTCTTTGAATATATCGCCGAAAGCGACGATGCCATGGCAGGTCAAGTTGTCGAGGCCCTGTGGGAGCGCTTTGACAGGGTCGACAACAGCGTAAAAGGCGATATCCTGCATCTGTACGGCGAATCCGGCCGACCTGATGCCCGGAAAAAGGTCGAAACCGTGCTGGCCGGCGATTATGCGGAAGAGGTGAAGGAGTCGGCCAGGGAAGCCCTTGAATAAGGCTGGCCCAATGTACTGAAGAAAATGTACTGAAGAAGAAGGAGGGGAAACGTGACAAACGACAAACCCGCATTCACCGAACGTTTCAACATGGCCCACTATTTTCTGCTGTTTCTGCTCATCGTCAGCCTGTTTTTCTGTTATCGCATCATCAGACCTTATTTTGATCCCATCTTTTTCGCGCTCATGCTGGCCGCCCTCGCAAGCCCGATCTACCAGTGGATCGAAAAGAAGACCCGCGGCCGGAAAAACCTGGCCGCCCTGATCGCCTGCGGCCTGCTTACCGTTGTGATTATCGTTCCGTTCATCTTTCTGCTGCTGGTGATCATCAACCAGGGCATTAATTCCTTTAACGCCATCAGCGCCTGGATTGCCGCCGGCAACCTGGAGCGGCTTCAGGACGCCCCCTTCATCGCCAAAATGGTCGAACTGGGCCGGCAGTATATTCCCGACCGGCTGCTGGCGGATATGGATTTGAAGTCCGCCGCGGTCCAGGCATCCTCGGCAGCCGGAAAGGCCCTGGTCAGCCAGGGCGGACAGATCATCGGCAACATATCGGTGATTGTCATCAAGTTCCTGCTCATGATTTTTGTCTTCTTTTTTGTGCTTAAGGACCAGGACACGTTTTACGAATACGTGCGTCACCTCAGTCCGCTGTCTTCAAAGCATGAGGCCATCCTTCTTCAGAAAATCAAGGATGTGGCCAAATCCGCCCTCCTGGGCAGCCTGGTCACCGCCGCGGCCCAGGGCGCGGCCGGCGGCATTGCATTTTCCATCTGCGGCCTGCCGGGATTTTTCTGGGGCGCCATGATGGCCTTTTCCTCCCTGGTCCCGGTGGTGGGCACCGCCCTGATCTGGGTGCCCGCGGCCGGTTACCTGTTCATCTCCGGTGCCTGGGGATTCGGCATTTTCATGGTTATCTGGTCCGTGATGGTTGTCGGCATGATCGATAACTTTCTCCGCCCCCTGTTCATGAAAGGCGGGGCCGGCATGAGCACCGTGATCATCTTTTTCGCCATACTCGGCGGAATCAACTATTTCGGCCTGTCCGGGCTGATCTACGGCCCACTTATCGTTGGCATCACCATGGTCCTGCTTTACATCTATGACCTCGAGTTTAACGCCTTTCTCAACAGCCAGGACAGAACAGAATGAAGGTGCCGGACGATCACGTTCAGAAAGTAACAGAATCCTGATATGACAACCCGGATTCTTATCATCGACGACGATAAAAACCTTCAGGCCCTGCTGGGCGAATATTTCCGGGACAATCACCTGGCGGCGACCCCGGCGCTCACAGGCCGGCAGGGCGTTGCCGCGGTGAACGGGGAAGGGCACTTTGACCTGATTGTGCTGGACATCATGCTGCCGGATATCGACGGGTTCGAGACCCTGAAGCAGGTTCGGGCCATTTCCCGGACACCGGTGATCATGCTCACCGCCCGGGAAGCCGAAGCCGACCGCATCATCGGCCTGGAACTGGGGGCCGACGACTACATGCACAAGCCCTTCAACCCCCGGGAACTGATCGCCCGGATCAAGGCGATTCTACGGCGGTCAGCATCGGCCGGCGCAGACAACCGGCCCGAACCGGCCCATCGCATCATTGCCGGGGAAGTGGAAATTGACTTCGCCGGCCGGCGGGTGTACCGGTCCGGCCGGGACATCCCCATGACCGGCGTGGAAATGGATCTTCTTGCCGAGCTGACGGCCAGGGCCGGCACGCCCGTCCCCCGGGAGGACCTGCTGAACTTCGAATTTTAAACGTTCACGTACGAAGCCTGTAAACAACCCCCTTATAGGGGTAACCAAAGCCGGCTCCTCTGGGGCCGGATGTTTACAACCGGCCACAGGCACACACAGACAAACACAGACATCTATTATTCCCGTCTCCGTCTGCGGGAACCGGGGGAAATAACAATTGCCCCGTATTCTGGTAAATGTCGCGGCCTGTGTAGCGGAAGCCTTCAGGCTTCCACATAAAAACAGCCCCCGTTCCTTATTCCGGGGAAATTTTACGGGCCTCGTTACATTTTTTACATTTTCAGACATATTTCCGCCGCTCCCGTTTGTTATATATGGATCCATGTGCAGATGGGATAATCCAAATCGAAATCGGGATCGCTATCGGTATCGAAGCGATATGGCGCTGGACAAGATGGAAAGCCGTGAACGAAAGGATGGACTCGACCGGATGGCCGCGATGCTCAGCCGTCTCGGCGGAAGAGGCGACCAAGTTCGGGGAGGATCAAGCAGCCTGCAGCGTCGATTCCGATCCCGATAGCGATTTCGATTCCGAAGAAAGAAAATCCCAACAAACGGATGCACTGGACGCTCATTCTTCGCGCCAGTGATCCTGAGCGATGGGCTGGCGAAATAAAAAACCGTCCCCAGAGGACCAGGTTTTATTGACTGAATAAAAAACAGGAAGCGCTTATGATCACCAGTCTCTACACCCGCATCGCGTTGAATTTTCTGGCGCTGATCGCCATGAATTCCGTGGGAATTCCGGGGACAGTATATCTATTTTTCTTGACATATAAAACGGGCGGGGGTATTTTGTCTTCATGGCAAGAATGGCAAGAGTGGTGGCAGAAGGAATGCCGCATCATATCACGCAACGCGGGAACAGGCGTCAACCGACCTTTTTTTCCGATGATGATTATCTGGCATATATCGACCTGATGGCGGAGTGGTGCGGGGCGTATGATGTGGCCATATGGGCGTATTGTTTAATGCCCAACCATATCCATCTGATTGCCGTGCCTGAAAAAGCTGAGAACCTCAGGCTTGCCATCGGAGAGGCGCATCGTCGTTATACCCGGCGTATCAATTTCCGTGAAGGGTGGTGCGGTCATTTGTGGCAGGAGCGGTTTTCTTCATTTGTAATGGATGAGCGATACCTGCTTGCCTGTGTGCGGTATATCGAAAACAATCCGGTTCGGGCAAAACTGGCAACGTCTCCGGACAAGTGGCCCTGGAGCAGTGCCTTGGCCCATATGGTGGGGAAAAACGATAAGCTTGTGAATGTGGAACCCGTGCTTTCGATCATAAGTGGTGACTGGCAGCAATTTCTGTCAGGGGCATTTTCCAATGAAGAACTGGAAGATATCCGCAAACATTCACGAACCGGTAGACCGCTGGGAAGCTCGGTCTTTGTGGCGGAATTGGAACATAAACTGGGCATAAAGCTGAAACCGCAAAAACCGGGAAGAAAACGAAAAGAGAAATAAATGGATATACTGTCCCCGGATTACCGCGGGATTAAGGAAGATGTCCCCGGAATTCAACTAACAATCAACAAAAAAGGGGGGGCATGTGGTGAAAAGCTTAGTACTTGTTGTTGATGATAATCTTTTGAATCTGAAGCTGTTGACCACGACCTTGGACAACCATGGATACCGAACACTGATGGCCACGGATGGGCCTACTGCGCGGCAATTTGCCGTAACAGAAAAGCCCGATCTGATCCTGCTTGATGTAAAGATGCCGGATGAAGACGGGTTTGAGGTGATCAAGCAGTTAAAAAGCAATCCAGTCACCGCTTCAATTCCGGTCATATTAATCTCCGGCATGAGCGAATTGGAATCCATGTTGACAGGATTTGAGCTGGGAGCTGTTGACTATATTACCAAGCCGTTCCACCCACTCGAGGTCCTAGCCAGAATTAGAAATCACTTGCTTCTTTCTGTTTCAAAAAGGTTGCCGCCATTTCTGGGTAATTCTCAAGATCATAAGTACTCTATAATTGTTGTTGATGATAATATATTAGACCGCAAACTTCTTGCCACGGCGCTTGACGATAACGGCTATAAAACTTTCATGGCCAAGGATGGACTTATGGCACGGAAGCTTGCTGAAAGCGAACTACCCGATCTGATCCTGCTTGATGTAAATATGCCTGATGAAGACGGGTTTGAAGTGACCAAGCAGTTAAAAAGCAATCCAGTCACCGCCTCAATTCCGGTCATATTAATCTCCGGCATGAGCGAATTGGAATCCATGTTTACAGGATTTGAGCTGGGAGCTGTTGACTATATTACCAAGCCGTTCCATCCACTCGAGGTCCTAGCCAGAATTAGAATTCACTTAAGTTTAAATATTTCTATATATACTTATAATTTCTTCCATCCCACTCCAATAGAACGCTATGGTAATTCAATCGCCCCACTTTTTCTTAATATTAAAAGCGAAGCAAATATACTTGCATTAAAGGAGTCAGAGTTAAACCGCCTGGTTTCTCTGAGAATCACTGGGCTCTGCATGAAAGCACTTCCCCCTATTATTTATCAATTGAAAAATTTAAAAGTGATTTGCTTAAGACATAGCCATATTGAGTCATTTGAAAAATTTTCTCATCTGAAAAACATTGTAGTGATCAATTTCAGTAATAATCAACTTAATAATTTGCCGTCAGAGATATATAAATTAAGTGCATTAAAGGGGCTATATGCTGATAACAATCGGTTGATTAAACTACCCCCTGATATCAGTTTTTTGAGCCAACTTACAATTATTGACATAAATAACAACGAATTGGATTTATTACCACAAGAGATTGGTAAGTTATCAGAATTAAAAATACTAGACCTGAGTTCAAACCAATTAACCAAGCTACCTCCAGAAATTGGCCAACTAGAAAATTTAACTGAACTTTATCTTGGTGCTAATCAATTAACTGAATTACCTCCAGAAATTTGCCAATTAAAAAATTTAATCGTACTGGATATTCGTTCTAATCACCTTACCGCCCTACCTTCAGACATATGGAAGCTAGAAAAATTGCAATATCTTGTTTTTGAGGGCAACCCTATTGAACAGCCACCAATAGAAATTCTGCGGAGAGGAACAACCGACGTCAAAAATTATTTTAGACAAACTGCGAAATTGGGCAAAGCCCTTTTATGTGAAGCTAAACTCCTTATTGTAGGGGAAGCGGGCGCTGGCAAGACAACTTTTTCAAAAAAATTAATTGATTCGAATTATAAGCTTAGAAAACGAGAGCCTTCAACAGAAGGGATAGATATTCTCCGCTGGGAATTCCCGCTCTCAGAAGTGCCTCAAAACTTGACTTCTGATGACAAAGGAGAATTCCGGGTTAATATTTGGGATTTTGGAGGCCAAGAAATCTACCACGCGACTCACCAATTTTTTTTAACCCAACGCTCTCTTTATGCACTAGTCGCTGATGCACGAAGACAAGACACCGATTTTTACTATTGGCTCAATACCATTGAACTATTGGGCGGGAAAAGCCCTCTTATTATAATCAAAAATGAAAAAGAGGATCGATACCTTGAAATTGACGAATGCGCTCTAAGGGGTCGATTTGTTGTTTTGAAAGAAACATTTACAACCAATTTAGAAACCAATAAAGGTCTAAATGAAATATTATTGAAAGTAAAACACTATATTAGTAATCTACCACATATTGGAAGCATCTTGCCAACAGCTTGGATAAACGTCCGTAGATCAATAGAAGATATATCTTCACAACGTAATTATATTAATATAGACGAGTATATAAAAATATGCGACCAACATGGAATAAAGGAAAAAAATGATAAGTTTCAATTGCTTAGCTATATGCATGACCTAGGAATATGCTTACATTTTCGCAAAGATCCTCTTTTAAGGAAGACCATTATAATAAACCCTGAATGGGTGACTAAAGGCATATATAAGGTTTTAGACAATGAAAAAATTATCAAAAATTTAGGACAATTTAACTATGACCAACTTACGGAAATATGGGATGAAGTAGCTTATGCAGCTATGCCTGATGAACTTTTACAGTTGATGATCAACTTCAAATTATGTTATCAAATTCCCACTAACGACAATGTCTATGTTACTCCGCAATTATTATCAAAAAGACGACCGACATATGACTGGAATACAGAAAATAACTTGGTACTGCGATATGCTTATAACTTTATGCCCAAAGGGCTATTTACCCGGTTTATTGTTAACATGCATAATGTGATTGATAATAATATAGCATGGAGAAGCGGTGTCGTTTTAAAAAATGAAGGGGCTCGGGCTGAAGTGATTGAGTACTATCATGATCGTGAAATCAAAATTAGAGTTAATGGTCGAGATAGAAAGGAGTTTATGGCAATTGTAGCTTGGGAAATTGATAAAATTAACGAGCAATTTGAAAGGTTGAACCCAGACAAATTAATTCCATGTAATTGCGAGACATGTAAAAATAGTTCTTCCCCTCATTTTTATCAAATGAGCGTTTTAAAAGATTTTATCGGTAATGGTCAAAAAACAATACAATGCCAAAAAAAACCATACGTAATGGTAAATATTTTAACACTTATTGATGATGCCACAGAGACAAAAAATAAAAAAACTAATATGAAAACATTAAATGAGCCCAAAAAAATCTTTATCAGCTACAGTCATTTAGATAACAATTTCTTAGAGAAGCTTCACCCCTACTTAAAACCATTAGAAGATGAAGGATTAATAGATTACTGGGATGACACAAGAATAAAACCGGGGATGAAATGGAGGGAGGAAATTCAAACAGCTTTGGCTACAACAAACATTGCAATTTTACTCGTAAGCTCTAATTTTTTAGCCTCTGATTTCATAGTCAACAATGAAATACCACCACTTCTCAAAGCCGCAGAAAAAGATGGGACAACTATTTTGTCGGTAATTTTAAATCCATGCAAAGCTGTTTTTTCTAAATCAAAATTAGAACAATTTCAGACAATCAATCCTCCGGACAAGCCCTTATCAGGTATGAATAGTCATAAACGAGGTAAGGTGTTTGATTCACTTGTAAATCTTTTAATTTACGACTAATACAGTTAACTATGGGGTTCCGTGGACATTCGGGGATTCCGGTAGATTCCGTGGGGAATTCCGGACGAATTCCGGGGACATGATACGTATTTTGAATGTTGGGTTTCGCTGCGCTCAACCCAACCTACGAGGGGCTTCGAGGGGCACAGGGGTGAGGGGATGGGCGGGATTGCGATCTCTGAAATTTGCCTTGTCCGGATTTATTCATGGGAAAAGAATGGTCCTGATTTATGGGTAAATATGGGTATGGTTGTGGGTAAATACGTTTAACCCGCATGTTTCATGAAATATGCGGGTTAGGGACGCGCATAAATCCGCGCGCCCCAAAGCAGAGACGTTATGCCTCTTAAAAAAACATTTGATTGTACCTAAAATTGCATGCTATTATGTACAAAATAAATACAAAAGGGGTGCAAAATGCAAAAGCTTAAAATCGATCAAGATATCAGATCAATGTCGGAAGTCAGAAATGCCATGGCTTCTTACATCAAACAAGTCCATGACACCAAGCGCCCGGTTATAATTACGCAGCATGGCAAAGGCGTAGCTGTACTTTTGGGTGCAAATGAATTTGAAGCTATGCAAGAAAAAATTGATCTTCTTTCAGACATCCAAACCTCTCTCAACCAACTGGCAAGGGGAGAAGGAATTTCCCACCAAAAGGCAAAAGCCAAATTATTGAAGAGAGTTCCCAAATGAAAATAGTATGGTCTCCCCTTGCTGTTGAAAGAGCGTCAGAAATAGTTGATTACATTTCACAAGATAAGCCTTTGGCAGCAGACAACTGGATTAATACAGTGTTTACAAAGGTTGACCAGCTCAAAGCTAATCCTGAAACAGGACGGATCGTTCCTGAAATTAATGAACGTCAATTCAGGGAATTAATTTACGGAAATTATCGGATCATTTATCACATCGGAACAAAACAAATATCCATACTTACTATTCGACATGGGAAACAGATATTGCCAATAGATGAAATTAAGTCATAGCGAAGCTAATTCAGCCGACGCAAAAGCCGCGCGCTGATTAGCAGCGTTGTGTAAATAAAGGTATTGACATCTTACATCAATTGTATTACATTGTGTATTACGGAGGTGCTTTTATGATTACTTTAAGACTTGATCCAAAACTTGAGCAACAAGTTAGTCACACAGCAAAATATCTTGGCTTGTCAAAATCTGAACTTATCCGCAAAAGCCTTGTTGATTATATTGAGAAACTCAGGAAACAAAACGCGTGGGAATTAGGCCAAGAATTGTTCGGCAAATACTCCAGCGGTCGAAACGATTTGTCTTCAAACAGAAAAGAATTTCTAAAAGATAAAATTCGGGCAAAAAGAAAATGAATAAAATTCTTATTGATAGTGGCCCCTTAATCGCACTGTTTGACTCATCCGATAAATATCATGAAAAAACTTTAGAATTTATCAAATCCAACGAGTTTTTACTAATTACCACCATCGCATCAATAACAGAAACCCTGCATTTGCTTGATTTTAACCGAAATGCTCAATTAGATTTTATCGAATGGATTTACAGAGGTGGGGTTGAGATCGCAAATATCATCAACACAGACTTTCAAAGAATTAAAAAATTAACTGAAAAGTACAGTGACCTACCAATGGATTTTGCAGACTCATGCCTTGTCTTGCTGGCCGAAAAAATGGGTATAAATACAATTGCAACAATAGACCGGGACTTTTCCATTTACCGAATAAAAGGTAAAAAGGCATTCAAAACAACACTATTATAAATAGCTCACACAACCACGCAGTGCACCAAACCGCTCATTCCTCGTGTATTTCCGTATTTCCGGGGAGATTTCCGGGGACATGATACTAATTTGAATGTTGGGTTTTGCTGCGCTCAACCAAACCTACGAGGGGCTGATTCAAGATTCCGGCAGATTACTGTATTAGCCTTTCAGGGGATTCGATCCGGGGTCTAAATGGGTATCGAAATTGCGATTAATGCGTTATGATCTTATGTCGTTAGGGATTTCGATTTCGAAGCCTTGGTGAGCGTTGCTTTCTGCAAGAATATTGGCTTGCGGGGCTGGATTATGCGAAGCCATTAAAATTTGACGGCTTCGTAAAAAGTCCAATTTCTTTGTTGCGCTGCATCTCTCGTCATGTCACGTACAACTAAGTACGCTCCATTCCTCGAGATTTGCGCGCCTCGAACTTGAACTTTTTACTTT
>JAXHVL010000175.1:0-14778 GCA_034189225.1 Thermodesulfobacteriota bacterium | reverse complement strand
GTTCGCCATCTGATCGGGCGAACACAAGGTTCGCCCCTACACCGTACGTGACATGACGACGATACATCGCAACGCAGATATTGGGCTCCCAAGGAACTTAATCTGGCAATTTGTTGTAAACATTTCAATTTTATTCAATTTTTCAGTTTATTGCCAGGTTTTTCAGTTTGCCGAAACAACTGAACAACAACACGTGCCCAGCCCCTTGCAGCGCAGCCGAAGGCCCCAAAATATCAAATAGACGCGGGGCGCCCTTTCTTTTGCATACTTTTCTTTGACGGCTTCGTAAAAAGTACCATAAAGAGATATTTTTATTTCAGCGGGTTTTCCAGGGAACTCGAAATAGTTCGTTTGCATTCCCACGCAGAAGCGTGGGAACGAGAAAGGGGATATTGCCTCGGTCTTTGTAGCGGAGGTCTTTAGACCTCCATAAGTTCCTTTCTGCAAAAACACCGCAGCGGGGTTGGAAGCTTTTTACGAAGCCGTCCACCGTTGTTTTGCATCAATAAAATCCTTTCAAGGCAACACTCAACATCTTCAACCTTCGTTTATTGGCTAAATACCAAGGATGTATGAAGAATAGATTAAATTTGTATTAGGATTTTCCGGGAATATCCAGAATCGCCCGGGCGAGGATCAGGTCCTCGGGTGTGGTGATCTTGATATTCAGGGAGGAGCCGGGGACGACGGTAACGGTTTTGCCGGCCCGCTCCAAAAGGGCGGCATCGTCCGTTGCCGTGACATTCGTGCTGGCGGCGGCTGCATGGACGTTGCGAATGTGGCCGTAACCGAAGGCCTGGGGGGTCTGGGCCAGCCAGACATTCTCACGGTCGATGGTGTGGACGATGCGGTGCGCTTCAGCAACGACTTTCATGGTATCTGCAGCGGGAACAGCAGCGATACAGCCGTCGGCGTGGCCCAGGCCGTCGATACAGGAGTGAATCATGGTTTGCGTGACGAACGGCCGGACACCGTCATGAATCATAACGATATCGTCGTCAGCGCCCTCCACGGCATTGATGCCATTATAAACCGATGCCTGTCGGTCATCCCCGCCGGCCACCAGCAGGATATCCTTCGCGGACATGGATCGGGGAAGAATATGATCACGACAATACGTGATATCGGCTTCCGGCACCACCAGTACAATCGCGTCAATCGCTTCACAGGCGCAAAACACCGATACGGTATGGCTCAGAAGCGGCTTGCCCGCCAGATCCAGGTATTGCTTGGCGATATGACCGGGCAGCCGAGTTCCCCGGCCGCCCGCCACGATAATCGCATAAACCATTGTCTTCACAATCCCTTAGAAAGATTACAATCCCCGACACAGCCGCTTCATACTTTTCTTTGCTCGCCCAAAGAAAAGTATGCAAAAGAAAGGGCGCCCCGCAGCTTGGCCTTCGGCTTCCCTCGCAGGAACGGTTTTTTCGGCGCGGGCAGAAACTCGCCTGTCATTTTGTACAGATGCGCTAAGCCTCGTCTGCTCACACAGTCTGCCCGCGTCTTCCGAAAAAAACCGCCCCTGCTCGGCTGCGCTGCAAGGGGCTGGGCACGTGTTACTGTGCAGTTTTTCTCGTTGCCATGCTCCTAGTGTCATGTCAATCGTCATGTGTCACTAAAATCCTGGTGGAAGGCTAAAGCCTTCCGCTACATGTGCATTCTTATGCCGCCATCGGCAAGTGTAGCGGAAGCCTTCAGGCTTCCATGTTCGAGGAGGCATAAATGACAATTCTCTGTTGACATGACACTAGATGACAACGCATTTGAAAATTTAAGCCTGACGCAGAAATCAGGCAAAACCGAAAATTCCTGAATGGGCTTTATTTTAAGTAGTCAAGCTCCTTGGGCAGCGGTATGCCCTTGCCCATGGTATTCTCCCCGTAATTCACGCTGGCAAGGACCTCGATATCCCGTAGCGCCCGGACATCCCCCTCAAACACCACGGTATCGATATTTTCCTTGTCGATCTTGCCGCCGGCCCATTGAATATCAAGGACGCTGCTGGCATCGAACTTGTCTTCCCCCACGCACAGGTACACTTCCCCGCCGTAGTGCTGAGTGATTCTGGCCACCAGCAGACTGGGCCGACTGTGGAACCCAAGCTTCACCGGAATCCCCACCTCGATCCGCCCCCGTTCGATGTTTTCGTTCAGGATTTTCTGGGCCAGCCGCTTGCCGTCCGAAAGAAAATGAAAGGCGTAGTAGAGACCATAATTGACGATCCGGTCCAGCAGGGCGTCCACATCGATCAGCCCGGAAAGTCGCTGCTGAACCTCTTTGTAAATGCTCTTCTGCCCGTCCCTGGGGCCATAGAAATGCCGTTCATAAAAATGAAGCAGTTTACCCGTCAGCTGAAAAAGGTGAAATACGATGGAGAAATAGCTCCGCAGCTGTTTCAGCTTCCGGTCGCCGAACCGCAGGCCGCCATAAATAATATAGGTGTCAAAGGAGGACTGAAGGTTATGCACCAGCATTTCAAAGCCCCTGATTTCCACCTCGTTGATGCGGCCCGGCACCATGATTTCGATGGTTTCACTGCCGCACTTCTCATATATGCCGAATTGTTCGAATTCCTTGGCGATATTCAAAAAATCGCTGGTCACCTTCACAATGTTCTTCTGCTGCTGGCGGGGCTTCTCATCATCGATATCAAATTCCAGCATCTCCCCGGTGACCACGCTGGGAAAATCGTGCTCGGAATAATCGGTATCGGGAACGGGAATCTTCAGGTTTTCGGCCTCCGCCACGATAACCGGCGCCAGATCCATCAGGGTCCGGCTTAAAAAGGCCCGGGTGGCAGCGCCTTCCTCTTCAAAGGCGTCGGTATTCATCAAATCGTAAAACACCAGCCGGTTGGATATATGCTCCTGAATATAGCCGCTCAGGCTCAAATGCCGGACAGCCGCGGACAGCTCCCTGTAGAGATACCACTTTTTATTGTTCTTGGCGCCATGGAAATCCAGGAAGTCTTCAAGCAGATGGGATGAGGCGATCAGCTTGGAATAGAGTTTTTTGGTGAACAGACTTTCCGGGGTGTCGCAGGTGGACAGATACTTGCAGCACTGATGATACTCATGGGAATAAACCTTCAGCTTATCCAGAAAATTGATGGGGCAGACTGTCATATTGTTCACCACAATTCACCTCGGGAGCGCCCATCCATAAATTGTCATTTTGCCTGATTTCTGGACGGACACTCATTGTAAAAAACGGCCGAAGCCCTGCATAAGCCGAATTCTGTGCCCGACAAGGGTTGCCCCCTGTCGGGTGGCGATCATTCATCTCCGGCAGCCGGTTGCCCGGCGCCTTCAGCGACCTACCCGGGAGCTTGGACGGGCCGCCCTCAAGCACTCCCCTATTTGGTCTTGCACCGGGTGGGGTTTACCAAGCTTCCCCGGTCACCCGGGGAACTGGTGCGCTCTTACCGCACCTTTTCACCCTTACCCGGTACGCGCATTCGCACGAACCGGGCGGTATCTTTTCTGCGGCACTTTCCTTCACGTTGCCGTGACTTCACGTTATGAAGCACCCTGCCCTGTGGTGTTCGGACTTTCCTCCGGAACCGAAAGGTTCCGGCGATCGTCTGCATGGCTTCGGCCGTTTATCGCAAGCATTGACGGAGCTTTTCAGTTCTTTTCGGCAAACTGAAAAGCATGGCAGTAAACTGAAAAATCGAGTAAAATTATATTCTTACAATAAATTGAACAGTTTAGTTCCTTGAAAGTCCAATAGCTGCGTTGCAATGTCAATTTGTCATATCATATCAGCTCAGCCGCCGACCACATCGGCTTCCTGTCTGAAATAAATCATTCTATTACAAAAGGGGCAATTTTTCAACGCGTCGGCCTTATGGAGGTCGTTATACATCTGCGCCGGTATATTCATAAAGCATCCCTGGCATACATAATTCCTCACTGCCACAATGGCCTTGCCGTTGTTAACCCGCTGGCGGACTTCCAGAAACCGGTTCAGCAGTGAACCCGGCAACCGGTTTGTCATCTCCTCCCATTGGCCATCCAGATCGGAAAGCTCGTCGGCAAGCACGGCACGTTCTTTTTCCACCGCTGCCTTCTCCTGCTCAATCCGCACTTGTTCGACTTCCCATGCCTGTCTTGCCGATGCCACAACTGCGTCCCCTTCTTCCAGGGCATCCAGCAATGCCAGCATTTCGTCCTCCAACCGGGAGCACTCCCGCTTCAATTCATCCATCTCTTTTAATACGGCCTGGTATTCCTTGTTGTTCTTAATGGAAAACAATTGGGTATCCCGCTGCTTGATGCGTTCCTGCTTGGCCTGCACCTCGCCTTCGTAATCCCGGTAGGTTTTTTTCTGGCGGGCTATGGTTTCTTCTTGTTCCCGAAAACGATTCTCCGCTTCCGTCAAGGCCGCATCCAGGGCCGCCAGTTTTTCAGGGACACCCGCCAAAAACGATTTGAGCTTCCGCCGCCGGTTATCATTCTCCTGAAGGCGGACCAGCATGTTGATGTCTTCGCTTGTTATATCCGGCATTTCTTTCTCCCAATTCCTTGACGGCTTCGTAAAAAGTCCAATAGCTACGTTGCGATGCATCTCTCGTCATGTCACGTACCGCCAAGTACGCTCCATTCCTCGAGATGCATCGTCGCCTTGCTCTTGAACTTTTTACTTTGCCGTCCCAAAATGACTTTTTACGAGTGCATCAGTCCTTGATCATACCCGGGTATAAGGATTCTGCTCCGCCTTGTATCCTTCGATTATCACATCCATATCCGCTTCTGCGGCAAGTGTTTTGAGCCGATCTTCAAGCAGGTCCACCACCAGGCACTCGGTTTCAAAATGCCCCACATCCACAAGCGCCCGTCCTGCATCGGTGGCGGCCATCCCGTCATGATACTTCAAATCCCCGCTCACATAAACATCCGCCGAAGAAGAAAGAAAATCCCCCATCAACCCGGAACCGCTTCCCGAGCAGAGTGCCACGGTTCGCACCATCATGCCGGGATCTCCGGCCACCCTCACCGATTCAACGCCAAACCCCGCTTTAACACTTTCCGCAAAATCGGCAAGCGGCACTGACACCTCCAGCGCCCCGATCCGTCCGAGCCCCTGGCTGCGCCCCACGCTTCCGGACAGGGGGAAAATATCATAGGCCATGGTTTCATAGGGATGGGCGGCCTTCAGGGAATCCACCACCGCATGGACATCCCGGCTATCGACAATGGTTTCCACCCGAACCTCATCCACACGGCTCACCTCGCCGGCCTTGCCGATAAACGGCGACGCATGGGCCGAAGGTTTGAATCGACCGGTACCGCGCACCGCAAATGAACAGGCCGAATATTCACCAAAGGTGCCGGCAGGGGTTTTTTCCAACGCCGCCATGATGCTCTCCTCATGTTCCACGGGCACGAAAACGGCCAGCTTGACGAACCCATCCGGTTTTGAAGCCGTCAACACGGCTGTCCGGAAAAGGCCGATCCGCTGGGCGCACAGATCGTTCAATCCGCCCTCTGCGCTGTCCAGGTTGGTATGGGCGCTGAAAATGGACAACCCGTTTTCAGCGGCCATTTGAACCGCACGGCCCGGCATCCGGTTGAAATCCAGGGTCTTGATGCGCCCCATCAACAGAGGATGGTGGGTGATCAGCATGTCGGCCCCGCCGGCGCAGGCTTCGGTAACAACAGCAAGTGAGGGGTCCAGGGCAACCCATACCCGATTCACGGGCTGATCCGGCCGGCCTGCCTGAAGGCCGCAGTTATCCCATTCCTCCGCAAGATACTGAGGGGCGATCCGATGCATCAGCCGCATCATGCCGGCAGTGGTTGTTGTCATTGTCCTCTCCATACGAAAAAGGCGCGGAACCCCTTCCCACGCCTTTTACCATTCCACCAAATGGTTCGTCTTCGAACCGGCTGTTGAATGCTATATCTCATAAACCCCAAACAGATTAGTGCCCACCCATAAATTGCTATTTTGCCCGATTTCTGCGTCAGGCTCAAATTTTAATCCTCAAAATACGCAAAGTATTCCTCCGGTTAAAATTTTCGCCTTCCTTGAACTCGACCAAAATATCTAATTTCTGGACGGACACTGATTGAGAAATTTCATCATGTTCCCCGCAACGTCTTGTGTTTTGCGGCTCTCCACCGCTATGGCCAACGGCCTGGAGGCGTTGAAGTGGGCCCACCTGGGATCGAACCAGGGACCTACCGGTTATGAGCCGGTGGCTCTGCCAAGCTGAGCTATGGGCCCGCATGCCTGAATATGCCGCAGAAAACACTGCGGCGGGTTGTATACCAACCCGGGTATTTCACCGCATCTTTCGTTTTTTGTCAAGGGCTATCCCGGCCCGGAAAACAATTTTGCAATGCCTTGCGCTCAGTGCTTTAGGACATAAAGTCAACGATGTATTTTCTTCATGCTCTTCATGTCCTTCATGGTAATTGAAACCTAAGAGACTAAACCATCAAGGACATGAAGAGCATGAAGGCTGAATTCATCCATCATTTGCTATTCATGCCCTTATGTACTTAGACTTTTGACGTTGCCGTCCCAGGGCAATATCTTGTGAAATGCTGGTGTCAGGATTCCACAAAATGCTTCAGCTTCTTGCTCCGGGTGGGGTGCCGCAGTTTCCGCAGGGCCTTTGCTTCGATCTGACGAATCCGCTCACGGGTCACCGCAAAATCTCGACCCACCTCTTCCAGCGTATGATCGGCTTTTTCGCCGATACCGAACCGCATGCGCAACACCTTTTCCTCACGGGGCGTCAGGGTGGCGAGCACCTTTCGGGTCTGTTCGGACAGGTTCATGCTCACGGCAGCTTCCGAGGGAATCATAAACTTCTTGTCCTCGATAAAATCCCCGAGATGGCTGTCTTCTTCCTCGCCGATGGGGGTTTCCAGAGAAATCGGCTCCCGGGCAATCTTCAGTACCCGCCGGACCTTTTCCAGAGGGATATCCATCTTTTCTGCGATTTCCTCCGGCGACGGTTCATAGCCGCGCTCCTGGACGAGGTAACGAGAGGTCCGGATAAGCTTGTTGATGGTTTCGATCATATGCACCGGAATGCGGATGGTTCGCGCCTGGTCCGCAATGGCCCGGGTGATGGCCTGACGTATCCACCAGGTGGCATAGGTACTGAACTTATAGCCCCGGCGGTATTCGAACTTGTCCACCGCCTTCATCAGGCCCACGTTGCCCTCCTGGATCAGGTCGAGAAACTGAAGACCCCGGTTGGTATATTTCTTTGCAATGCTTACCACCAGCCGCAGATTGGCCCTTACCAGTTCCCCCTTGGCATCCTTGGCCTGGGCATAACCGTCGTCGATCTTTGCCATCGTCCGTCGCAACGACCGGGTATCGGCCATGATCGATGTCTCCCGCGCCGCCATCTGTGCGTCGATATTCCGCAAGTCATCAAACAAGTTCCCCAATTCGGTCTTGGTTGTGGTCGCCCGGTCGTAGGCCCAGTTTACAAAACCCGTTTTGGTCTTCAGGTTGCTTCGAATGGTGGAGGCGGCCACATTCAGACCGACCTCGCGGGACAGCCCTTCCATGGACTGTCCCTTTCCATCGAACCATTCGATCTCCGCCCGTATCCGGGCTTCGATATTATCCAGCACTTCATTTTCGATACGCCATTCGGAAATCAGTTCAAATATCTTATTGTTCCGTCGGGTCAGGGAGTCGGCAATCCGTTTGCGCTCCGCAGCCGGCATTTTCGCAGAGGCCTTCTGTTCACGGTACGCCCGGTTTTCCTCATCCAGTTTTTTGATCTGTCGGATGGTTTCCGCAAAATGCTCTATTTTGAAGACCTCTTCTTCGTTGACATCCCCTTCGTCCACATCTTTTAATACATGTTTGGGACGGATATTGCCGGATTCAATATTATCGCCCAGGGCGATAATGCTTTCCACACCGATAGAGGTCTCCAGCATGCCCTTGAGGGCTTCCTGTTCGGCCGCCTCGATCTTCTTGGCGATTTCCACCTCGCCTTCCCGGCTCAACAGGGTAACCATGCCCATCTCCCGGAGATACATCTTGACGGTATCGGTAACAGCCCCCAGATCATTCTCAACTGTCCCCTTCTTCGTATCCTTGTCCGTGGATTTTTTCCCGTCATTTTTTCCGGTTTTCCGCACTACCGCCACATCCAAATCATCCAGATGGGTGATCACATCGTCCACGCATTCAGTGTCCACACCGTTTTCGGCAATGGCTATGCCGATCTCTTCATATGTCAGTTCCCCCTGCTTCTTTCCCTTGGCAATCAATCCTCTTAGTTTCTGCTTGAAGGGGGGCGTCTTTTGCGTCGATTCCGTTGCGCGGTCCTTGGCCGACACCGCTTTTTTCTGTGTCTTCGCAGCCCCGGATTTATTGGCCGCACCCGTACCCGAAGCGGCCTTCTTCCCTGACCGGGAGCCAGTCGAGGCCGTCTTTTTTCCGGCCTTGGCGGTACCGGTCGCGTTTTTAGCCGCAGACCGCCCTTTGGTGGGCGCAAATTTTCCGTCAGCCGTCCTTTTGGGAGCTGTTGTTGTTTTTTGGGCTGCTTGTTTCTTTTCCTTGGCAGAGGCTTTCTTTGTCATAAAGCGTTCTCTCCTTCACACACAATTTTACTCCGTCTATTGCGGATCTGCTCCTGCTTTTCGCGAAGCAGCGCATCCAACAGCGCACTATCATTTTGCTCGGCAGCGGTTTTGATACGCCGGGACAGATCTTCATCCCGGTCACACCGGCTGGACACAAAGCGGTGGATGAGTTTACGGCACCCCGTCTTATCCCAGTTGAACAACTCATTTCCTACCGTCAGGGCGGTTATCAGCTGTTTCTGAGTATCGTTTTCGGCGTGCATGGACAGGTCTTCCACCGGGTAACCGTCAGGCCCGCTGTCCGAATCTGGGCCGCCCTGAACTGTTTGACGGTGCTGTTTATGTACCTTTAATATAAGCATTCCTGTGGATTTTAAAATCTCATCTGTAAAAAAATCGAGAACCCTCCTGGATTCTATTTCATTAATGGTCTCAGGCACATGAATCATCATTGCCACAATCTGCAGTTCGATGGGCGGGGCCGCCGAAATATCCGCCGTGCCAGCCGCTGTTTGCGCATTGCCGGCATTTGCTCCAGCACCATTCCGAACCTGCCTGCCGCGCGATTCGTCACCCTGCAGCAGCTTGACCCGATCCATAACGGCGGCTTCCGAAACCCCGATCCGTTCGGCCAGTTCCTTGACATAAAGGGAACGGGCAAGAGGGTCGTCAAGGGCGGAAAGGGGCTCACTCATATCGCCTACCACCTTCACCTTCCCTTCCACCGAAAGCCCATGGGTGCTTATGGCGGACTCGATTAAAAACGCGATAGCGCTATATGCATTTCCGGCCCGTTCCTCAAAGGCATCGGCGCCATGACCCCGCATGTAGGAATCGGGGTCGTGGCCTTCCGGCAGAACGAGAATAAAGGGGTCCACCCCCTTCTCCCGGTTAAACACGTCAATGCTGCGGCGGGCAGCCTTGACACCGGCTTCATCGGAGTCAAACACCAGGATGGCTTTTGCCGCATATCCCTTTAGAAGCCTCACATGTTCATCCGTCAGGGAGGTCCCAAGAGTTGCCACCACATTTTTTATACCGGCTTTATACAACGCCAGTAGATCGGTATAACCTTCTGTTATATAAATCTTTTCCGAACGGCGACAAGCCTGCTTGGTCCATCCCAGACCGTACAGGGTACGCCGTTTGTTGTACAAAGGCGTTTCTGGTGAATTCAGGTACTTGGGCAGAGAATCATCCAGCACGCGTCCCCCGAACCCGATGATGCGGCCCGCCACGTCCGTGATTGGAAATATAATGCGGCCCCGGAACCGGTCATAATATCCGCCCCGTTTGCCGGGAATAATCAGCCCTGCCTTTTCCGCCGCTTCCAGAGAAACCTTTTTGCCCTTGAAAAACCCGGTGAGTCCCTCCCATTGATCCGGGGCATAGCCGATTTGAAACGTTTCGATCACCGCCTCGGAAAAGCCCCGCTTCGTCAGATACTGCCGCGCCGCTTCACCGCCGGTGCCGTTGAATTGATCCCGAAAGAACTGCGCTGCCTGACGGTTCACTTCAAGCAGTGTCTCTTTCTCGGAAATCGCCTTTTTCTGCGCCGGTGTCCTTCGGGGGGACGGCAGATCAATGCCGCAACGCCGCGCCAGCAGTTTTACGGCTTCGGGAAAGGAAAGGCCCTGATGCTTCATCAGAAAATTAAACACATTGCCGCCTTCACCACACCCGAAGCAATGAAAAATCTGCTTATCCGGGCTCACGGTAAAAGAGGGGGTTTTTTCTGAATGAAAGGGGCAGAGGCCCAGGTAATTCCGGCCGGATTTTTTCAGAAGTACGGCTTCTGATATAATATCGACAATATCAGCAGCATTCTTGATATCCGCAATCTTATCGTCGGGAATTTGAAATGCCAACCGATCCACTCCCTTACGAAAAATTTCGCACGCAAACCGTCAATAAAGTGGGCACGTTACAATGCGGCCGCGGCAATGGCTTCCGCCAGATCCAGACGGCCGTCATACAACGCCCGGCCGGTAATCACACCCGTTACCCCGTATTCCCGGAGCGGCATCAGGGCCTTGATGTCGGCCAGGGACGAAACACCGCCCGATGCCACGATGGGGACATCCACAGAGCTGGCCAGTGCCTGGATGGCGTCGATATTAGGGCCGGTCTGCATCCCGTCCCGCTGAATATCCGTAAAATTAATAGCGGCAACGCCGCAGTCCTCGAATTGTTTGGCCAGCTCCACCGCAGACACACTGGTGGAACGGGTCCACCCTTCAATGGCCACCATACCGTCCCGGGCGTCAATGCCCACGACAATATGTCCCGGATAAAGCCGGCACGCTTCGGCCACCATGGACGGATCATGAATCGCGGCCGAACCGATCACGATTTTTTCCACTCCCCGGTCCATGTACATCCGGATGGTATCCAGATCACGGATGCCGCCTCCCACCTGAATTTCCGTATTCACGCTGTCGATAATTTTTTCGATCGCCGCCAGGTTCCGGGGACGTTTCTGAACGGCGCCGTCAAGATCCACCAGATGCATCAGCCGGGCTCCCTGATCCGCCCATTTCTTCGCCATGGCGGCGGGGTCATCGGAGAACACGGTTTCTGCATCCATCCGCCCCTGCAACAGCCGGACACATTTGCCGTTCTTTATATCAACCGCCGGTATGATAATCATATTGAAGGCGCCTTTCAAATCGCCCCTTTGGTGGAAAGCGGACCGGATATTCGCCCATCCGCCCCGGAGGCCATGTCCAGTGCCCTGGCCACGGATTTAAAAATTGCCTCTAGGATATGATGCTCACTTTCCCCGTAGTCAACATTAATGTGAAGGGTCATACCACTGTTGACGGAAAACGCCCGGAAAAATTCCCTCGCAAGAAAGACGCCGAACCCTGTCTCATTGGAAATCCCCGAAGGCGCATTATAGACCAGAAACGGCCGGTTGGACAGGTCGATAGCCGCTGTGGCAAGCGTTTCATCCATCGGCGTCACTGCATATCCATAGCGCCTTATGCCCACACGGTCATCGAGCGCCTTGTTTACGGCATCACCGAGGGCAATCCCCGCATCTTCCACGGTATGGTGAAAATCAACCTCGATATCGCCCTGGGCTTTCAGTGTCAGATCAAAAAACCCATGGGCGGCAAAAAGCGACAGCATGTGATCAAAAAAAGGAATACCGGTTGCGATATCATGCACCCCGCTTCCGTCAAGACCGATGCTGACATTTACCCGGGTTTCTTTGGTGTCCCGCGCCACGGCGGCAGTTCGTTCCATAAGTATTTCACCCTGTCCGGAAATCCCCGGGATCCTCGGTATTCGGGGATTTTGTCATCCAGCCTGATTTACACTGAAAACAATCAGATATCACCGGCCTTTTGCCCAAACCCTCCATAGACTGGTGGAGATGAGGGGGATCGAACCCCTGACCTCGGCATTGCGAACGCCGCGCTCTCCCATCTGAGCTACATCCCCACATAAAACCACAACGTAAAACCTATAATTTTTACCACCTGAAAATTATATTGTCAAGTACGAAAATACTTTTTGTTGAATATAAATAGCGCTGTTTTACATGCACGATAGAATGACCGCCAGATCTATCGGGAGCTCTCTTTTGCCCAGAAAAACCGGATCATCCACGGAAACCTTCGGCCCAGTGATGTGCTGATCAGCATTGACGGCATCGTCAAGCTCACGGACTTCGGCCTGGCCGAGCATTATACGAACGATACTGATCGATCCAGCTGGTACAGCACACCCCTCATCCCCAAGGATGAACGCCAGGATATCTTTTCAACGGGGGCCATTCTTTACAAAATGCCTACGGGAGACGTGCCTTCAATACTTACCGAAATCTCCGTCATCCAGCGCAATGACATCCTCCGGGTCCCTGCCCTTATCCTCAGACGGGTGGGGCTGCTTGGGCGCTGCCTGTTGACGAGACTCTTGGCGGGTATCGGGCTTTTCAGGGACGCCCCATGAATCGGCATAATCGGTTTCGCTGTTTCCTGCGGTCGCCGTTTTATCGGCCGCCTGCTGATTTGGCGGTTCAATCTGCCGCCTTTTTTCTTCCGATGGGGCGCTTTGCCGGAAGGCGGCTTGTGCCGGCGCAGCCTTAGAGGCAGTGGCATCGGCCATACCTGACTTGAGTTTGAACCGGGCCACAAGTTTTTTCACATAGGCCGACTGGGAAGACAGCTCTTCAGCGGCCGCAGAGGTTTCTTCGGCATTGGCGGCGTTCTGCTGGGTGGCACCGTCGATCTGGGAAAGCCCGTCGCTTACCTGGGAGATGGCCTCGGCCTGTTCGTTGGAGGCCGCGGCGATCTCACCCACAAGGTCCGCGGCCTTGGATACGTTCTCCTTGATCTCGCCCAGCGCTTCGGAGGTCTGGCTGGCGATTTCATTGCCTTCTTCCACCTTCTTGACCGACCCTTCAATCAGGGCCGAGGTTTCCTGAACCGCTTTGGCACTCCGGGAGGCAAGGCTTCGCACCTCCTGGGCCACCACGGCAAACCCCTTGCCGTGTTTTCCGGCCCGCGCCGCCTCAACCGCTGCGTTCAGGGCCAGCAGATTGGTCTGAAACGCAATATCATCAATGGCCTTGATAATCTTTCCAATTTCCTGACTGGACCCGCTGATACGCTCCATGGCTTCCATCATGGACTGCATCCGTTCTGAGCCATTCTGGGAAGCCTCATTCGCCCGGGTGGTTAGCTGGCTGGCCTGTGTGGCATTTTCCGCGTTGGTTTTGGTCTGGGACCCGATCTGGGTCATGGAGGAAGTAGTCTCTTCCAGGGACGATGCCTGCTCGGTTGCCCCCTGGGAAAGAGCCTGGCTGGAATCCGCCACCTGGTTTGCCCCGGCATCCACCTGGGCGGCCGCGAAAAGCAATTCCGCCACCATGTTGTTGAGGCTTTTGATCATTTTTTTCAAGGCCTTGCCCAGTGTATCCTTGTCCGAGGCCACGGTCACATCGCAGGTAAGATCTCCCCCTGCGATCCGTTCGGCGGCTTCGGCCTTTTCGTTAAGGTCCTGGGCCACCGTATTGAGTGATTCGGCCATCTGGCCGAATTCGTCATTGGCCACCTGCATCCTTGCCGACAGATCTCCCGCCTTTAATGACCGGGAAAATTCCAGCACCCGGTTGATGGGGGCAATCACCACGCCGCCGGTCAGCCACCAGATCACAAGGGAGAGAACCACTGCTACCGCAATGCCAATCACCGCGCTGGTATTGCGAAGGTTGTAAACCTCCTCAAAAATCTCGTCATGGGGCGCCCCGGCCGCCACTGACCAGCCGGTGGTGGAAATCTGCTTGTGGGCCACCCGCTTGCGCTCCCCCTCCCATTTATAATCAAAGATGCCGGCTTTATCCGCGAGCATCTGCTTACCGAAATCATAATTGCCCAGGCTGTCCACCAGGATTTTGGATTCCTCGGGGTGGGCCACAAAGGTGCCGTCCGCCGTGTAAACATAGGCATACCCGGTATCCCCCACGGTGACAGGCCGGATGAAAGCATCGGTAAATGCGGAGATATCGACGACCCCCAGCAGGGCACCGGCAAACTTGCCATCGATCTTCACCGGCGATGCAATGGTAAAGACCGGCTCGCCGGAAAGCTTGCTCTTGATCACTTCCGACACCACGATATCTTTTCGCTTTGCCTGCTGAAAATAATCCCTTCCGGCAATATTAATGCCGATAGCCTGGCTGTCTGATGCCGCAATCGTATCGCCTTTGGTATCGGCCAGAACCACCAGTTCATAAAACCCGTATTGTTCTTTCAGATGCTCTAAGCGTTCCCGCGCCAGGTGCTGGGACACCTCGCCATCCATGCCGCCCTGAAGGGCCGACCTGTAAATTCCGTCCCGGCTCCAGAGCTGAACATCCTTAATGTTGCGCTCCACCCATGAATTCAGATGGGATGCCAGCCCGTTAACGAGCTGGTGCAATTCGTTATTGATGGATTTCTGTAAACCAGCCCTGGCCTTGAAATAACAGGTGGCAGTCAGGGCCGTCACGCCGATAAGTGTCAATATGAGAACCGGCACGACAAACTTGGATCGGACATTCAGTTTCATGGGTATACCTCCATAGATCGATTCAGACACGCTTAAATTGACGGCTTCGTGAAAAGTCCAATATCTGCCGTTGCGATGCATCTCTCGTCATGTCACGTACGGTGTAGGGGCGAACCTTGTGTTCGCCCGACCAGAGGGCGAACAC
>JAXHVL010000174.1:0-2958 GCA_034189225.1 Thermodesulfobacteriota bacterium | reverse complement strand
CTTGTGTTCGCCCGATCAGAGGGCGAACACAAGGTTCGCCCCTACTCCGTACGTGACATGACGAGAGATGCAGCGCAACAAAGAAATGGGACTTTTTACGAAGCCGTCAATCAATAAGCCCGGAGCTTCTCATGATCCCATGGCTGAAAAACATATACAGCGGCTTCGGCCGTTTTACGCGGAGCTATACGGACAAAGTCCTGGGAGGGACCTACGATCATTTTCTGGCGTATCTGCCCCACAAGAGCGGGAGGCTTAACAACAAACTGCTGGATTTTGTTTTCTCCCGGGTGTCGGTAAGCGAGGACCGAATCCAGCAGATTCAACAGATGGCAGAAAACGGTATCATCGTTTATGTCAACAAAAACCAAAGCAAGATGGAATACATCTGCTGCAACAAGCAATATCACAAATACGGACTTCCCGTTCCGGAGCTGGGCATCGGCTACAACCTCTTGATCTTTCAGCCCGTTTCAAGGCTTTTAAAAATTTTCTGGGCCCACGTGGACTATTTCTTCCGGCACTTTTCATTTCTGACACCATATAAGAACCAATATTTTAAAAAGGCGCTGGCCAGCGGCATCCCGGCTTTTTTCTCCCTGTTCGGGGGCAAGACCTTCTACCCGCGGCTGCTCAAATCCAAGACCAACCCGGTGCAGGAACTCATAAGCCTTCAAAAAACCATTGATACGCCCATCATCCTGGTCCCCCAGGCCATGTTTTTTTCCAAACGCCCGCCCAAAACAAAGCCCGGCATCCTTGACTTTTTTCTCGGCGGACTGTCCAAAAAACCGGGAAAACTGCGGCGGCTGTTCATCCTTTTTTACAATCCCAAAAATACCTTTATTGAAATCGCCGAGCCGCTTAACCTGAAGCACTTCATCGACCGGACGGAAAACGCGGAAATGCGGGACGAGAATCTGGCCCTGGCACTGCGGCGGGTGCTTCTGTCCAGCATCAACCAGACCCGTCAGCGGGTTACCGGCCCCCTGATCAAGTCCCGGGAAGAAATCAAGGAAAACATCATGGGCAGTGCCAGGCTGCAACGGTTCATCGAGCAGCATGCCGCTGAAAACGAAAAGACCATCCAGGAGGTCAACAAGGAAACATACAACTACCTGGATGAAATCGCCGCCAATTACAGCATGAACTGGATAATGGTTTATGATTTTATTCTTACCTGGATGCTGAACCATATATTTGACGGCATGGTCGTTGATTATGAAAACCTGGCCAGGCTTAAAGGCATTTCCGAAACATCTCCCCTGATCTTTGTACCCACGCATAAAAGCCACCTGGACTACCTGGTGCTGTCTTATGTGCTGTATAACAACAGAATCGCCTGCCCCCATATCGCGGCAGGCAAAAACCTCTCCTTCTGGCCGCTGGGGCCTATTTTCCGCGGCGGCGGCGCCTTTTTCATGCGCCGGACCTTTAAGGGGCAGAAGCTGTATTCCAGGGTTTTTCTGGAATATATTCACAAGATCCTGGAGGAAGGCTTTAACCTCGAGTTTTTCCTGGAAGGCGGCCGAAGCCGGAGCGGCAAAATGCTGACACCAAAAACCGGGCTGCTGTCAATCATCCTGGAAGCCTATAATGAGGGTGCTTGCAAAGACATGATTTTTGTGCCGGTAAACATCGGGTACGACCGGATTATAGAAGAGGCTTCCTATATCCATGAACTGGAAGGCGGCGAGAAAAAGGCCGAAAACCTGCCCCAGCTACTCAACGCCAGAAAATCCCTGAAAACCCGGTATGGCAAGGTTTACGTGAATTTCAATGAACCGATTTCGCTCAATCAGCATCTGTCAAGGACACAGTCCGACCTTAACGCCATGCAGCCGTCTGAAAAAAGGGGGTTTATCACCGATTTCTCCCGCATGCTGACCAAACGGATCGATGACGTTACCACGGCAACCCCTTACTGTATCGTTTCAGCCGCCATTCTCAACTGCCCGCGAAAACGGTTCACCTACGACTACCTGATGTCGATCATGGAAACCTATCTGTTTTATCTTCAGGCGCGCCACGTGAAGCTGGCCGACACCATTACCTCCGACCACGCCCATGCATTCGGCCATGTTCTGGAATCTTTTGAAAGCCGGAAGTTTATTGAACAGCTTCAGATCGACAGTGACCAGAAGAACCCCCTGTACATGGTCAACGAAGACAAACGGCCGGCCATGGAATATTACAAAAATAACTCTATTTACTTTTTCGCACCCGCCGCTTATATCGCCATGGCGCTTCTCCAACTTGAATCGTTCCGATTTTCCAGCCATGACATCTTTAAAGAATACGAGTTTCTGGAAGACTTCTTTAAAAAGGAGTTCACGCCCATTATCGAAAAAACCACGGAACAGATGATTCGCATCTGCATCAAGATTTTTATTGATGCCGGAATGGTCATGCCCCACGAAACCCGGCCGGACACCTATGACCTGACGGCGGACGGCCTGAAAAAACTGCAACTATTCGCGGGCTTTTTATATCCCTATTTTGAATCTTACCTGATCGCCCTCACCTATATCAAAAACGAGCCGGATGTATCGGAGGGAAAAGGGGACTTTAAAAAAATACTGTCTCATGGTAGAAAAATGTATAAAAACAGCCAGATAGAGCGACTGGAAGCGGTCTCCACCCCTACCCTTAAAAATGCGTACAAGTTTTTTACGGACCAGGCCATTATCGGCGACGAAGACCCCACCAAGGCGGACTTTTATGAAGATAAAATATTGAAGTACCTGGCACTGCTGGCATAGGCCATCACCCGCCGTATCACAGACGCTGAGGCCGCAGAGAAAGTAAACAACCACCGGCTAGAAGCCGGTGGGTTGAAAAAACGGCTGAAAGCCGGGATACGGGTCTACAGACCCGTTAATGCTCCGTCTTGAAATTACCATCTTTCTCAAGTTCAAAATGGTACTCAATATTAAATTCGAAACACGAAGGCACGTG
>JAXHVL010000173.1:0-9504 GCA_034189225.1 Thermodesulfobacteriota bacterium | reverse complement strand
AAGGAGTTATAGACCCAATTGGCTGTATTTGGAAATGAAAGTGATGTCCGAAGAAAAGAAGAGCTACATGAATTTAATGGAGATGCTGGAGGGTGTTTCCGCGAAGCGGTTTAGTTCAACGTAGATTATATTGATGCTATTTTTCCCCAGCCTTTTCTGATTATTATGGATAAGGCTGTTTTTGTCAATGAATAAAATATCCATTCATCATAATTTGTTATGAAAAAATAATTGCCGTGTATTCTATATTTTGTTATCATGTGCAAGATTATGTAGAATCTATATAAGTGGGGAGAAAAAATATCCATGTCCATGAAAGACTTTCAAAACTATCTGCTGAACAAGCATCTTACGCCTGAAAAATCAGCACCCTATTACGTTTCCTGGGTGTCTAAGGCTTATGCCTCTGCTGATAAGAATTTTAACGTGCCCCTGCCTTCGGGGGAGGTGGAGAGGTTTTTAAGAAATCTGGCCCGATCATGCGAAGACTGGCAGATGGACCAGGCCAAAGACGCCCTTTCCCTGTATGGCTATTTTTTAAAAACCAGGCAGGCCGCCGGTGTTGAACGCAGTGCGGACGCGGATGTGTTATGGAAGCAGGCCGCCGATACGATGGTGTCGGTCATGCGCCTCAAACATCTGGCTTTGAAGACGGAACAGACCTATATGGGCTGGGTGCGATCTTTCTTCGTTTTTATGAAGGGAAAATCGCCGGACAAGCTGGACAACGAAGACTTTAAATCCTTTATCAATCACTTGGCCGTGGACCGGAAGGTGGCCCGGTCCACCCAGAATCAGGCTTTTAACGCACTTCTGTTTTTTTACCGGCATGCCTTAGATAAAGAGCCCGGCGACCTCGGCCTGACCCTGCGGGCCAAAAACCGGCAACGGCTGCCGGTGGTGCTGTCCCAGGGCGAAGTGCTACGGCTGTTTGAAGAGATGCAGGGCGTCGGCCGGCTGATGGCCCGTCTGATTTACGGCAGCGGCATCCGGCTGAACGAGTGCCTGCGGCTGCGGGTCAAGGACCTTGATTTTGAGCGGGGTTGCCTGATTGTGATGGCCGGCAAGGGTGATAAAGACCGGCAGACCCTTTTGCCGGAGCGGCTTAAGGAGGATTTGCTGGCCCACCTGGATGGGGTGCGGGAAATTTACGAGGCCGACCTGAAAGACGAGACCTTGTCCGGTGTTTACCTGCCCAACGCGTTGGAACGCAAATACCCCAATGCCGGCAAGGAGTGGGCCTGGCAGTGGCTGTTCCCCTCTCGGTCGGTCTCCATTGACCCGCGCTCCCGAAAAGTACGGCGCCATCATATTCATCTCAACACCCTGCAGCGGCAGATCAAGCAGGCCGCGCAAAAAGCCGGGTTGTCAAAGAAGGTCAGCGTCCATACCCTGCGGCACAGTTTTGCCACCCATCTGCTGGAAAAAGGATATGATATTCGCACCATCCAGGACCTGCTGGGCCATGTCAATGTCCAGACCACCATGATTTATACCCATGTGGCCCAGCGCAACCGGCTGGGTGTGCGCAGCCCCCTTGATGGTTAAAACAGGCGCCTCAATCCTTAACAAAGAGTATATTTATTTCCTCTTTGGCTTTCTTCCCGCCGACTTCTGCGGCCTTAATTTTCTGCAAAGCTTGCTCTCCAAATTCTCAACAAAAGATAAATTTCCTAAAGGCCTGCCCGTCCTCTCATGTTTCCGGATATCTTCCATCTCTTCAAAGGTTTTCTTTGCGTTTTGGATGAGTCCAGCCGACCTGCCTGTGCGTCGCACGCAGACAGGTAAATTGATCTCTGGGTGCTGTTTTCCAGACGGCGGCCCTGAAGCTTAAAAGGGCCACCGCCTGATCTTGAAACCGGGCTATGTAGCGGATTTGATCACCCGGGTACGGGAGCATAGCCGAGATAGTGATAGCGCTGGATGTATTCATTACAGAGGTGGGATTGATTGCTGTCCTGGACTGGTTCCACCTTCAGGGCAGAGAAGGCAGCTGGCAAAATGGCGAAATGCTCTCAATCAGTTTATCAACCAAGGGGGTTCTCTGATCCTCAGGGATCTCCGGCAAATCGGGTATTTTCTTGTTCAGCAAGCTCATGGAAGAGACTGTGCCATAAAAAATTTCCTGTGTTTAGTTTTTTTGGAAACAAATTTAAAAAAATTGTCTCTTGCCAGGAACTATTGAGAAGTTACGATTATTTTGATTTGTCATATTATATTCTCCTGTGTAATTTTTGCTGTTATTTCAATAAAAATTTTGATCCCATCCATCTAAAATGGTATGCTCCTTCTTTTATTTATATTTTTAGATTCAAAATTATGAAAACATCAGAAAAATTCATAAAACATCATATAAAGGCTCAAGGTGTTATGGTTAAATTTTTTGATATAGATTTGATACAAAATAGCAAATTTGATATAATTGTTTTTACATGTTTTATATAAAGTATTGTTTTAATTGTTTATGCCCCCGTAGCTCAGTGGATAGAGCAATGGATTCCTAATCCATGCGCCGCAGGTTCGATCCCTGCCGGGGGCACCAGCCTTATATTTCAAGTTGCTATTCGTTTAGTCAAATAATAAAAGCGGGCTTACTCTTTGCCTTCTACAATAACACAATCAAGGATCAGGTTTGATTTGCCGCCGGTCAAACAAATTTTACGGCTTTCTTGTTTTTTCTCCTCATTTTGAAACACCCCATCGATCCCACTCAAATCCACTCATCAAAATGTAATGGCCACAAAATTATTGACACACAACCCAGGCCTTGCTATAGTTCACGACCATAAAAGCAAGTTCTTAATGCGCCAAGCAAAACTTTACATTTCTTGCAGAGTGAAAGTCTCTGTCGGGCAAGGTTTCGCCAGCCATCCGTACCGGGTGTTGCTTGATTGGGAAGGACAGGCAGACCGTATTCCGGACACGAAACGAATCATCATTTCACCCGGTCATTTTCATGAACCGTTTTACGCCGGAAGAGTGGTGGCTGCTTCAAGCCCAGTCGGGAAAAATATAACGAGATCAATCATATGCATGTAGGCGTGTTTGCGGATATTGAAGGCAGCTTCGGGATATGGCGTATGCGCCAATGCCGGATGGGAACGGCCGAATGGCAGTACGGCCGTTCATGCTTGACGGCCGATGTCAACCATGTGATTCAGGGTGCGTTTGATGGCGGCGCCGACAAAGTTACGGTTAAGGATACGCATGAGGTCGGTTTCAACTGCCTGGTGAACAAGTTGGACCCCAGGGCGGATTATCGGGGCGGCCATTATGTCAAGCCATCGTTTTTCGGCAACATTTCCGGGCTGGACTTGGTTCTGTATGTGGCTATTCATGCCGCTTCCGGGACTCCAAATGCCTTTTTCCCTCACACCCATTACGGTATTTTTTCCAAAGTCCGAATCAACAGGAAACCGGTTGGTGAAATGGATATCTATGGCGGTTATTTGGGTGAATACGGCATTCCCATCGGTTTCGTTTCCGGAGAGAATATCGCGGTCAAACAGGCGCAAAAGGCAGTGCCATGGGCCAAAGGCGTTGTCGTCGACAAACGAAAAGAGACATATACATCCGGTGAGAAAAGCCGGGCATATCTTTCAGAAGGCCGGGAGCAATTGCGAATAACAGCCGCACAGGCCGTGCGTTGCGCATCAGGCATGAAACCGCTGCGACTGAAAGGACCTCTGCTTTTTGAAGCGGAATTCCGAAGCCGGCCACTGGCGGATAAATTCAATACGTGGGGTTTTAAACAAACCGGAACCGTGGTCACATGGAAAGCGGATAATATGATCCAGGGTTTCGACAGGCTTAACCAACTCACCTTTTTCCCTAAACGAATTTATCCGTTTCGAAGGCCGCTGTTGTTTACATTACGGCAATACTATCGAATCAAAACCACCTACTTTGCCCCTTCACCAAATTCCGAAGGAGCGACCGCATAAATGACTGACCCAAATCGGAAATCAAAAAAGCATTTCCTTGTCAGGGTATATAGGGACCTGCCGATAGCAAGGCGGTTGTCATTAATTGCCTTTATCTTTGCTTTCTTTCTAATTGCGCTGGCACTTGCAACTATTTTTGCTTTAGAGTTCCTGTCGAGTTCCAGTTCTGCTGAATAGTTACTAAAAAAGTTAGCCTTTTAACGTGAAGTCAACAACATCAAAACAGGAGAAGGATTCATGCGGGTTGATTTTGAAAGAAACATCGACATTCTGTTTAATCCCGAAACAATAGCAATTATTGGAGCATCAACGGATCCTGTGAAACCGGCCGGACACTCGGTGCTGGCCTTAACTAAAAACGGTTTTAAGGGAAACATTTATCCGGTAAATCCAAAATATAAAGAGATTGGCGGATTAAAATGCTACCCGTTTATTGAAGACGTTCCCAAAGAGGTTGATTTAGCGATTATTGCAGTGCCTGCCGTAAGAGTCATAGAGGTTTTGCATGAGTGTATGAAAGAAAAGGTTAAAGCGGTTATCATCCTCACATCCGGATTTGCCGAAGCAGACGGTCATGGACGAGAAATGCAGGAAGAGATCGTAAGGCTTACGCAAGAAAACGGAATGTTGCTGTGCGGCCCAAACAGTCAGGGAATATTTAATGCGTTAAACGGGATGTCTGCCGGATTCGGGATTACGGAACTGGCCATGGGCGATGATAATTTCAAGTTTTATGGCTTTATAAGCCAGAGCGGCGGGTTCGGGACATCCATGTATCTCATGTCAATTGAAACGGGAATACACTTTACATATTTTGTAAGTTCAGGCAATGAGGCCGGTCTCTCTTTTTCAGATTATCTTATTTATATGTTAAAGGATAAAAGCACCAGGGTGGTTGGCGGGTACCTTGAAGGCCTCAAGGACGGCAGAAAATTACTTTATGCCGCCGACCTGGCATTAAAGCAGGAAAAGCCGTTGATCATGATTAAGTCCGGGCGCCATGCGGCAGCGGCAAAGGCCGCGGCATCCCATACCGGCTCTTTGGTAGGATCAGACCGGGTTTATACTTCTTTTTTTCACCAGAAAGGCATTATAAGGGTTGAAGGGATTGAAGAATTAAATGCCGTTCTTTCCGTTTTAGCTACTGGGCCTTTACCTAAAGGAAACAGGATCGGTGTTGTGGCAAGTTCCGGCGGCAGCGGTGTTCTGGTTTCGGACAAATGTATTTCAGCCGGCCTGGAAGTCGTGCCATTCACTGAAGACACCCAAAAAAAACTTGATGCACTGCTTCCTTCTTTTGGATCAAGCGCAAACCCTGTTGATACGACATCTCAAATTCTGGTGGAGCCGGACCTGCTTTTACAGCCGCTTACAATAGTCCTTGATGATCCGAATATCGATATGGTTATTTATGAGCATTGGCCCGGGATTGGTGCAAATATCGGCCAGCTTAATGCTATTGTTGAAGCCGTAAATGCAACCGATAAATTATTGGTCGTCTTTGTTTTAGGTTCGGAACTGCTTGGCAAGGAAGATGTCCAGCATCTTCGATCCCTCAGGATTCCGGTGGTTCGCAGTCAGGAACTTGCCGTACGCGTTCTTGGCCATATCGCACGATACAGCGGCAGATTAAAAAAGATCAATAAAGCGAAAGCCCTTTCAACACCTGTTGAAGGAATTGATAAGAACAGGGTTAAGCGATTACTTGAGGGGATCGAATCAGGGCAGGCTTTATCCGAATCATTATCCAGAGAGATATTGTCGGCATATGGCATACCATGCATTTCAGGCGGGCTGGCCAAGAACCAGAAAGAGGCTTTAAAAACAGCCCATGATATCGGCTTCCCGGTAGCGCTCAAAATCGATTCTCCGGATATACAGCATAAGACGGAATCAGGCGGCGTTCGATTGAATATTATTGATGACCGGGAACTTATGGCCGCTTTCGAGGATATTATGGAAAATGCTGCAAACCACAATCCTGCTGCCCGGATTAATGGAATTGCTGTTCAAAAGATGCTCAAAGGCGGGCTTGAATGTATTGTCGGCGTTAAAAACGATGAGGTGTTTGGCCCTACAGTGCTGTTCGGGCTTGGTGGTGTTATGGTAGAGGCACTGAAAGACTATTCTCTGCGCGTATGCCCGTTGACACGATTAGACGCGGAAGAGATGGTTTCTGAAATCAGAGGGCATCGAATACTCGCGGGTTTCAGGGGGGCGCCCCCTGCCGATAAAGAGGCCATCTATGATGTGATATTAAGGATGTCGCAACTGGCAATGGATTTCCCTGAAATAAAAGAGGCGGAAATTAATCCTTTAACAGCCTTTTCGCAGGGAGCCGTTGCGATGGATGCCCTGATTATCGTGTAACACAAAAAGAAAGTTAACGGCGAATAAAATATTCTTAAATCAATAGAATATCGAAACGTTGTGCGAGGTGGAAAATGTGTAGTCATATGCAAACTAACGCTTTCGAGAAAATACGCTATCATAAAAAACTGGGAGTTGAACTTTTGGAATGCGGGCCGGGACGGGTTAAACTCCATCTTCCTTTCAGAGAAGAAAACGCCAATTTCGGCGGCGCGCTTCATGGAGGAATCGCGGGTTCTCTGATCAGCATTGCCGCGCTGCAACTCGGCGCGGATCAGAATGGAGGACCGCCGGAGAATGGCCAGGCGACAATTGTAAGCATGGACGTCCAATACCTTTCGGCTGCCATCTCCGAACCGATTGAGGCTGTTGGCAATGTTTTGCGGAAAGGAAAAGAACTTACCTTCGTCGGTGTGGACGTTTTCAAACAGGGCGGTAAACCGGTGGCCAGAGGATCGGTCGTGGTCCGTTGCGTTCCGGAGGGTGAGGATAAGGAAGTGAAGGAGCCGCAGTTTTTTGACCGGAGTTCTTTTTATTCCGGTTCATGTGATCCCGGCCCCATAGCCGAAATCTTCCAGTCCCAGACGTTTATCAAGTCCCTTAATTTGGATTTGGAACACGTGAAGGACTCTCTGGCCATTGTGAGGATGCCTCTTTCCGATGGCCTGAACGGGGATTTGGACGGATGTTTTCATGAGGGTTCAATCACGGCGCTGATGGATACAACGGGTGCGCTGGCTGCCTGGTCTACCGTACCCCTGGAAATGCACAAGGCATCCACACCGTCCATGCATATAAATTTTTTCAAAAAGGCAGCGTCTCAGGAAGTTTATGCGCTTGCCAGGGTGCGCTGGCAAAAACAGGAACTTTTTTTAAACGACGTGCATATTGTCGATGTGGAAAACGGATCGATGATCGCCGATGGAACGGTTGTCTATCGAATTGTTCAAAAAAACAGCCATAATTGATCTCATGTTGATTCAAATATCGGTCAGGTCGGATGGTATCAGTGCAAATCCTTTTCATCCCCGGATACGAGCCTCTTTCTGACTGCCGGTTTTATTGCATCCAGCAGCGGAAGGCCTTCTTTAGGCAGATCAAGGTTTAAGCGGACGTTTACCGGTATTGTTTCAGCCACGCGGGTCTTAAGTTTCAGGTCCTCAGGAAGGCTGACTGTAAATATATCGTCGATTGGCAGTCGGACATGGGGCTTCAGGTCCAGCGGAAAGGTGAGCTTCTTTTTTACGTGAACGGTTACTTCCTTCTGAACATGCACCTGGACTTCCGTCTTGACACGGATCGGGTTGTTGAAAGGGATTATCATTTTCACCGGGAAGTCTCCATACAGCGGGATGCTGATATTTTTCAGTCCCCAGAGACTGGTCTGCACCCGAATTCCATCCAGGGGGATCTGGGTCTCAATGGGGACCTCGGCCTCTACATGGATCTCCTGATCGATGGGAATGGAAAACGTCGTGTCAATCGGCACCGTGAAGTCGTTGTCTACCCATATGTCCACGTCCTGTTTGAAAGGGATGTCTGCTTCCAGAATTTTTGAAAGCCTGACGGATAACATTTGATCTTTGGCTACTTCCGCGGTTACCCATGAGAACATTTCTGCCTCGACCCTTTTCTCAATCTGGTAGGAGACAATAGGGTCGGGTGCCTTTTCGTATAAGTGGCGGAACACTTTAATAGAAACAAAGGTAAAAAGTACGATCAACATGGACAACATAAGCAACACGCCTGCGGTCCATGCCAGGATCTTTTTTATGTTTAACCTGCGGCGGTGAGAGAGAGTCTGCGTTCTCTGAGGAAATTCTTCCATTGTTTGTTTCCTTTGAAACCAGATTTTCAATTATCGCCTGGATTACTTGTAGTTTCGTTGTTTTTTCAAAATTCTTCTAAGATGGTCTCGTAAAAAGTCAAATTTGGGACGGCAAAGTAAAAAGTTCAAGATACGGCGCAGCCCTATCACTCCCGAGGAATGAGGCGTACTTGGCGTACGCCGCAGTGACGAGGGGTGCAGCGCAACGCAGATATTGGACTTTTTACGAAGCCGTCTTCTAAAGATGACATACAATTTTAATATTAAACCAGCGAAGCATGCATTGATCTTAAAATCATTTCTGCCATTCGCTCCTTTGCGTTGAATGGATAGCATTTAAAACGGTTTCGGAGTTGATGTTGTCAATAGATATATAGCTTGCTCTCAAATGTTCAGCGATATCTTTTGCAAAGTCAAAGGCACCGGGGTTTTTCTTTTCAGTGTCAATAACCATGGACTCCAGCCAAATTTGAGCCCCAATTTTTTCCGCCACGGCAAACACTTCGCCAACAGCGCGAGGGGAATTAGGGCGGTAGACCGGGTGACCAGGATCAGCGCTGACATTGGCGCGGCCATCAGTAATCAGTACAATTACAGGTTTAATCCCCTTGTCACGATTTTTTTGCATGCGTGCCACCTGGTAACCTTGGAGCAACCCGGCAGTCAGTGAAGTCTGCCCCCCTGTCGGAAGGCCTTCCAGCTTTCTTTTTGCTATTTCCACGCTGCTGGTGGGAGGAAGGATCAATTCCGATCCTTTGCCCCGGAATGCCACCAGGCTTACCCGATCTCTTTTCTGGTAGGCCTCCAATAAAAAATTGAGAATAGCGCCCTTAGTGGTGCTCATCAGTTGAGCCCCCATGGAACCTGATGAATCTACAATAAATATAAAAAGTGACCTCATTTTCCGCTCGCGAATTTTTTCACGGATATCTGAGGTCATTATTCGCACTGCAAGATCCCCCTTGTCGCGCCACTTCTGATATGGTGCAGCAGCACGCAGAGTTGCATCAAGAGCAATGTCGTTATTTTTTCGAACCATTGTGGACCGGACATATCTCCCCCGTTTTTGCAATGTCTGAGATCGATAGCTGCTACCGGTAGTGGAGGTAGCCTGTGTCCGGTAATCTCTGAAACCTTGGTGGAAGTTAATCGGGATCATTTCTCCAACATTAAAAACATTGGCTGTATTTTCGGAATCTGTAATTATGGATTCGGTAAGAATCGCTTCTCCACTTTCAATAAAAGGGGGTATCCATTTCGCTGACCCACTTCCTGGGTTATTTTGCTTCTCGTTTATAAATACTTGTAATTACAATACTTATCATAAAATACAGTATAAATGTTACCGAGGTTGGTTAGGCT
>JAXHVL010000172.1:0-4733 GCA_034189225.1 Thermodesulfobacteriota bacterium | reverse complement strand
ACCTTGTGTTCGCCCGATCAGAGGGCGAACACAAGGTTCGCCCCTACAGATCATTCCTCGAGAGTAAGATAGACACGCCGCATCTTGAACTTTTTACTTTGCCGTCCCAAAGTGACTTTTTACGGAGTTATCTTTCTTGCGCTAATCCGTCATGGGTGCTACGTCATCCGCGTCAATTTCAACAGAGATGGCCTGCATAATGCTGTTGACCGAAACCACCAGGCGGTAATTACGGTTTTTCTTTATCACAACCCCTTCCACGTCCTTCATGGGGCCTTTTTTCACCCGGACCGCCTGCCCCTCCGTAATAAAATCAAAGGGATAAACCCGGTCTGTCTGCAAGAGCACTTTCTGGACATTTTCCAGGTCCTGAATCAGTCTTTGCTGATCCCTGACCGGTATCACCCGGGCGATATGATTGGACCGCATGGCTTTATGGCGATCCCCGTCACCCCCCCTGAAAAACAGATATCCACTGAAAACCGGCATCAGGCTGTAACGAACGCGCTTCTGGACGGTCTGCCGCTTCTTCATCATCGGCAGATAATATCCGATCCCGGCTTTGGCCATGTAGCCGGCCAGCGCCTTTTCCCGGCGGCTTTTTGTATGCGCCACCCGCCAGGGCTTTTCGGCGTCTCCCTCCGCCAGTATATTTTCGGGAAATGCCGGCGCCGGATTCTGATCGTATGCCAGGGTCATTCAATCACCTTTATCAAACCACATGGTTATGTCCCCGAATTTAAAAAAACGAACCCTTATGCGCGGAACAAGCGTTTCTTTTCAAAAACCGTTGAAATCTATTATAAATGTATTTCCGAACTATTGCAAGATCAATTTCAACATCAATTATAATATCCAGGGCAATATAAATGGCCATTTGCGCAAGAAAAAACCGTTCCGCAATGAGCCGTGGAACGGTTTTGTTTTTTCCAGCTGGACATGCGCGCTTCAGGGCAGCAACCCTGATCGCTGTCGACGGATGATAAGCGCCGCACCGAACAACCCCCCGCCGGTAAGCAGGATTAAAACGGGGCCCGGCACCGGCCGGGTCTGTTCCGGGCGAACGGGCGCATGGGACCATTCCACTTCGGCCACCATTGATTTGGGAGCGAAGGGAACGTTCGGCTGGCTGGCTTCCCATGAAACGGAAAGATTATCCGTGGGCCCTGCATGAAAACCGCTAATGCCTTCGATTGAACTGGGCAGCAGCATCATCGGAGCGGGTGCCGCATGAAGCGTACCGCTAACGCCCAGGCAAAACACAATGACTGCCGCTATTTGCTTTAAAAATAAGACTTTCATTTCAACACCTTTATTTCACCGCTTTAATAAAAAAACACCCGGCTTCGAATGCCCCAAACCCCGGAACAGCGGGTTGATTGCTTGCCCCCCCTCCCGGATCCGCATCCATATCGTTTACGGCTCATCTATAAACCACTATTCACGTCTCTTGTCAATTCTTTTTTAAAGGGTGTTGAAAAAATCGTTAGGATTTTGTCGTTTTTTAACATACTGAATTTATACAAAACAAATGGTGCCTCCAGTATGTTGAATTTATTGGACGAAAATGCAGGCACCCGAACGGGGTTCAAAAGAGGGATACAAACAACACATGAAGCATCCAGAGACCAAAGACATCGCAAGGCGGATTTGGTGCTATACGACCTATTTTTCTTTCATACTTTTCTTTGCCCGCCCAAAGAAAAGTATGCAAAAGAAAGGGCGCCCCGCAGCTTGGCCTTCGGCTACCCTCGCAGGGACGGTTTTTTCGGCGCGGGCAGAAACTCGCTCGTCATTTTGTGCAGATGCGTCAAACCTCGTCTGCTCACACAGTCTGCCCGCGTCTTCCGAAAAAACCGCCCCTGCTCGGCTGCGCTGCAAGGGACGGGGCACGTGTTGCTGTTCTGTTTTTTCGACAGACTGAAAATCCGTCCCCAGAGGGGCCGGATCCGGCTACCCCTGCAAAGGAATTGTTTATAGACCTCGTTACAATTCAAACTTAGGTTCAAAATGGTACTCAATATTAAATTTGAAACACGAACCACAAAGGCAAATGGTTCTCTCGCCCTTCGTGTTCTTCGTGAACTTCGTGGTTCATTTTATTGGGTATTTAAAATCACTTGCCAGATAATAGGGGGATACGTCCTGCACCGGACCGGCGAAAATCACTTTTTCCTGAATGCCGGCCCGCTCGGCCAGGGCGCTGAACCTGGATTGATCGCCGCGGCCCATCACCAGCAGCTTCAGCCGGTCTGAAAACAACGAGGCCGCTTCTGCTGATTCTTTCAATTAGTGCCCATCCATAAATTGCTATTTTGCCCGATTTCTGCGTCAGGCTCAAATTTTAATTCTCAAAATACACAAAGTATTCCTCCGGTTAAAATTTTCGCCTTCCTTGAACTCGACCAAAATATCTAATTTCTGGACGGACACCAACTACGCATTATTGGTGCCTGCGGAACAATGCTTTTTTGACGGCTTCGTAAAAACCGCCGGCACCGCCGGGGCGTTTTTGCAGCAGGTAACTTGTGGAGGTCTAAAGACCTCCGCTACACAAACCGAGGCAATAATCCCTGATTTGATAATTGCCTCAATCCATGTAACGGAAGGCTTTAGCCTTCCATGAAAAAACAAGTTTCTGCGCTGCAAGGGGCGAGGCACGTGTTGTGCTGTTCAGTTGTTTCGGCAAACTGACAGGCATGACAACAAACTGAAAAATTCAACATGGTTCCCACGCGCCTGCGTGAGAAGCCATGGCAATCCTATGGCCGGGTGAACGATTTGGCTGTGCTATCCCGGATCGCCGCCGCGGCGAATTGCGCTTTGGATTTTGCGGTTGACTTTTCAGCGGGTTTGCAATATATATGAGGTTTTAATGTATCGACTCATTTCTGGTGATAAACATTGCGGGGAGGATTTTCGCAACGGCTTTTCACCGGACAATCTGTCAAAACAAAATATCAAAAAGGAGTTTTCTATGGGCAGACGCCATTTTTTTACTTCGGAATCCGTTACGGAAGGACATCCGGACAAGGTTGCCGACTGTATCTCCGATGCTATTCTTGATGCACTAATTGAACAGGACAAAAACTGCCGGGTGGCCTGCGAAACCCTGGTGACAACCGGTATCGCGTTTATTGCCGGTGAAATCACCGCCAACGCCACCGTGAGTTTTCCTGATATCGTCCGGGAAACCATCAGGGACATCGGATACTGCTCTTCGGACATGGGCTTCGACTGGCAGACATGCTCGGTTGTCACAAGCATCGACAAACAATCCCCGGATATCGCCCAGGGCGTTGACGAAGGCGCCGGGCTTCACAAGGAACAGGGCGCCGGCGACCAGGGCTTGATGTTCGGCTATGCATGCGACGAAACCCCGGAATTGATGCCTTCCCCTATTCTTTACGCGCACAAGCTGACCAAGCAGCTTTCCGATGTCCGCAAAAGCGGCAAGCTCGACTTTCTCCGGCCGGACGGTAAATCCCAGGTCACCATTGAATATGACGGGGACCAGCCGAAACGCATCGATGCGGTGGTCATTTCCACTCAGCACAACCCGGACATCAGTTACGACGACCTGAAAGATGCGGTCATCCGGGAAATAATCACGCCCATCCTGCCGGCCGAACTGCTGGACGACAAAACAAAATACTTTATCAATCCCACGGGCAAATTCGTGGTCGGCGGCCCCATGGGCGACTGCGGGCTGACGGGACGCAAAATCATCGTGGACACCTATGGCGGTCAGGGAAGTCACGGCGGCGGCTGCTTCTCCGGAAAAGACCCCTCCAAGGTGGATCGTAGCGCCTCTTACATGGGCCGCTATGTGGCCAAAAATATAGTTGCCGCCGGGATCGCCAGCAAGTGCGAGGTCCAGATGGCCTATGCCATCGGCGTGGCAGAACCGATCTCCGTCATGGTTGACCTGATGGGTACCGGCAAAATAGAAGAAACCAGGGCAGAGGAAATCGTGCGCGAGGTGTTTGACCTGCGGCCTGCGGCCATTATCGAGGATCTCAACCTGAAACAGCCGATTTATCGGAAAACTGCGGCTTACGGTCATTTCGGCCGGCATGATGAAAATTTTCCGTGGGAAGCGACCGACAAGGCCGAGGAGATCAAAAAGAAGGCCGGGGTATAACCATCGGTTTCCCCGAACCGCCGGTTTTTAAGCAGGAACGAGGGAACCAGGGTACGGCTTTGTAAAAAGCTTCCAACCCCGCCGCGGTGTTTTTGCAGTAAGTAACTTATGGAGGTCTAAAGACCTCCGCTACACAAACCGAGGTAATATCCCCTGGTTCGATAATGGCCTCAATTCATGTTATGGAGGTCTAAAGACCTCCGCTACACAAACCGAGGTACACAAACCGAGGTAATATCCCCTGGTTCGATAATGGCCTCAATTCATGTAACGGAAGGCTTTAGCCTTCCACAAAAAAACGAGTTCCCTGGAAGTACCATAAAAAGATATTTTTATTTCAACCATGAAGAACATGAAGAACATGAAGTTGAAATTATTGTTAATTTTTTATTTCTTCATGATCTTCATGCGCTTCATGGTCAAAAAATCAGACTTTTTACGAACGCATCTTCTTTGCTCGCCCAAAGAAGATGCACTCGTAAAAAGTCAATTTTGGGACGGCAAAGTAAAAAGTTCAAGTTCGAGGCGCGCAAATCTCGAGGAATGGAGCGTACTTAGCTGTACGTGACATGACGAGAGATGCAGCGCA
>JAXHVL010000171.1:0-5380 GCA_034189225.1 Thermodesulfobacteriota bacterium | reverse complement strand
TCCTCGAGATTTGCGCGCCTCGAACTTGAACTTTTTACTTTGCCGTCCCAAAATTGACTTTTTACGAGTGCATCAAAATTTGGATAACGAAAAAAAGGGGGTTGAAGATGCGGCATGATATTAGGTTTCGTTCCGGTGAGGAGACCTGTGCGGCATGGTTGTATGTGCCGGAATCGGGGACACCGGCGCCGGTTATTGTGATGGCCCATGGTCTGGGGGCTGTTCGTACCATGGGCCTGGATGCGTTTGCGGAGCGGTTCTGCGATGCGGGGTATGCGTGCCTGGTGTTTGATTACCGCTATTTTGGCGACAGCTCGGGGGAGCCGCGGCAGCTTCTGAAGATAAGCAGCCAGCTGGAAGACTGGAAAAATGCGGTGAAGTGTGCTCAGAATGAGCCGCGCGTGGATGGTTCAAATGTCATTGTATGGGGAAGCTCTTTCAGCGGGGGGCATGTGCTGAGGACAGCGGCAACGGTGCCCGGCATTGCCGGGGTGATGTCTCAGTGTCCGTTTACGAATGGTGTGGCGTCGGCGCTGGCCCTGCATCCTGTCAGCTCTATCAGGGTTTCATGTCTGGCGATACTGGATGTTTTGACGATGCCGTTTCGAAAGACGCCTGTTATGGTGAATCTGGCCGGCCATCCCGGCGATGCGGCGCTGATGTCCGCTCATGATGTAATGGAGGGGTACAATCGGCTGAAACCGGAAGGCAGCAATATTCCCGGCTATGTGGCCGCCCGCTTTAGTTTTATGATTCCGACCTATTTCCCGGGCGCGAGTGCCGCCAGGATCGATGCCCCGACCCTGTTGATCGCCTGCCTGAAGGATACGGTGGCGCCGGTCAGGCCGACGCTGCGCTATGGCAGAAAGCTTGAAAAGGGAGAGGTGGTGGAGCTGGATGCAGGGCATTTTGATATTTATGTGGGCGAGTGGTTTGAGAAGAATGTGGCGTTGCAGCTGGACTGGCTTGGGCGGAATTTTCCGGTGAAGGGGTGAAAAGGCTTCCGCTACACTTGACGGAAGTTGTTGTTACGCATTTCGTAAGGGAAAGAATAATGGAAAAAGACCCACAGCCATTAAAAATTGATTTCGTGTTTTGCTCCTTATCAGCATAGCCATTTACCGCTGACCTGGCCCAAAGCCCCCGGTTTTCTGGACTGAAAAAAAGACCGGTCCATCACCAGTAGATAGCCGCCGCAAAACGCGTCTTATTCATCTGAACTCTGGAATGGGGCCAGCATGTAGAGGAGGTCGCTTTCGCGGGTGGGGTAGGGGGTCATGACGTGCTGGCGATGGAGGGTGTGGGCCGGGATGCGGTTTTCCATGGCCAGGTGAATGGTGGCGGCACACTCGCCCACTGCAAAGACACGGGGATTGGACGTGTGCATTTATTCATCCACCGTGATACCCCTGAGGCTGGTGAGGATTGAAGACGTGGACGAACCGGGTGCGCTGCACAAGTTCAGGCCTTCAAAAAAATGACTTGACATTGGTTACATTGTGATACATTATGTATACAAATGTATCACAATTTTAGAGGGTGGTATGACCGACGACAAAAAGAAAGAGCGGGTGCTGCATACGCGCATTACGCCTGACCTGGACAAAGAGATCCGGAAACAGGCCAGTTCCCTGGGAATTTCGGTGTCCAATCTGGTGCGCAACATTCTTGGCAACACCTTTGACCTGGTTGAGGATATTGTCACCGATAGCGCACAAATTACACGATCTACGCGTAGAGGACCGGCGCAGGCGGCCACGAAGGAGCAGGCCGACCCGGGCGTTGAACCAGTGCCCCCAGCCGGGCAAGCGCGTGTGCTGGGATGGCAGGAAGTAATCCTGAACCTCAATTCGGTCTGCGATCAGTGCAATGAAATTCTGAAAAAGGGCAGCCGTGCGGCCATCGGGGTTATCGACGGCAACGGCCCGCGCCCGACCCTCTGTTTAACCTGCCTGGAGGAGATTGCCCATGAGCATGACCACGAACCGGACCGCAATGAATAAGCATCGCCAATTGCCGTATGTGTCGTCTGCATACCGGTATTTCAACAAATCCATGCGCAACCGGATGGGCCGGATGGCGCACCATTCTTCCAACCTGGTGCTGAACATTCTGGGAAACACGGAAAGGCTGGTCAATGATATCGTTCGCGACGCATTTGATGTGACGGGCGAGGCAGACGCCCTGCTTGCCGACGCATGGGAACGCGCGGATGCCGTCAGCACGGCCATTCGTTCCACGCCCCGCTTTGCCCGTATTTTCGGGGAATTCGTTCGCATCGTGGCGGATTACCGCCTCCATTCGGTAAAGGCCCGGTTTTTAAACGCCGATGCGGCGGCGCAGTCGCTTGAAGCACTTCACCGGCGAAGCGCAGCCCGGATTTACAACCTGTGCGTGGAGATGCGCGGCGGTCTGATCAAGATCGGGCAGTTTGCCTCCACCTACGTAAACGCCCTGCCGCCGGTTTACGCGGAATATCTGTCAAAGCTTCAGGACAGGGTGCCGCCGGTTCCGTATGACGCCATTGCCCATCGCATTGAATCCGAGTTTGAGCGGCCCGCGGAAAAGGTGTTCGCATGGATTGACCGCGAACCGATCGCGGCCGCTTCCCTGGCCCAGGTACACGCGGGTGAACTCATGGACGGAACGCCGGTTGTGATCAAGGTTCAGATGCCGTCCATTGAACACACCGTTGAGATCGACCTGGCGGCTTTCAAAATCACAGCCGACCTTTTGAATGATTATTTCCCGTCCCTGGGGTTGTCCGAAATCAGCCGGGCCCTGGCCGATTCGGTTCAGCGGGAGCTTAACTACCGCGAAGAACTGATCAATATCCGGGAATTTGAGGAGCAGTGCCGTTCCGATTCCCGCATTGCCGTACCCAGAGTCTATCCCACCGTCTCCACCCGTCGGATTCTGACCATGGAAAAACTGGAAGGTGACAGGCTGGCCGATTTTCTGGAAGATGCCGCCCCCGAGCGGCGCAACAGAATGCTTGTGCTGCTTGCGGAAAGTTTCTGCAGCCAGATCGTCACCCACGGATGTTTTCATGCCGATCCTCATCCGGGCAATATTTTTGTTCTGCCGGGGGACCGGCTGGGATTGATCGACTTTGGATGCGTGGAACGGTTTTCTTCGGAAATCTATTCCCTGTATATGCAGATGATAGGGGCCATTTTAACGGGCGATGCCGATGCGATGGCCCGGCTTTTCGATGAGATGGGGTTTGCGGACGCTGCCGTTACCGGTGATTCGCTTGACTCAATGGCAGCGGATTTTATTGAACTCATGATGCTTCAGCCGGGGCAGAGTCTGGCGGACGTGGACGCCGCTCAAAAACTGGCCAGGGGCCTGGAACTGCTTCGGCAATATCCGTCTGTGCGGGTCCCCCGGCATTTTGTTCTTCTCGGCCGGGTGCTGCTCACGCTGGGTGGCATCATGATGCATCACAACCCGGATATTGATGTCTTTTCGCTGATTTTCAATGAGGTGGCCAAAAAGAATGCACATGATTCTTGAACTCACCCTTCGTGAGCTTCGTGGTTCATTCCTGCCTGTGCGTCACACGCATACAGATGAGCTGATATTTATTCAGTCAATAAAACCTGGTCCTCTGGGCCAGGTCAGCGATAAAAGGCTATGCCGGTAAGGAGCAAAGCGCGAAATTCGAAATTAGAAATTCGAAACAAATCCGAATATCAAATGTTCCAATGATCAAAACAGATACCGGAGTGTTCCGGGGCAATGCGATGCATCTATCTTATAGTTCTTCGTATATGAATTGATACTAATTTTAACCACATTCCTGCTCCTCAGACAATATGTCTTCAGTCCAGAAATTATCTTCAATCTCCCTCACTTTCTTGATAATTCCTGCGCATGTTTTTCCTGTCACCTTTTCAAAACCGACTTCAAGTTGTTGCATAAGATTTTGCATTGTGAAGTCTGAATGCCTGGCTATGTGGTTTTTTACAACACCCCAGCACGTTTCTATAGGTTGCAGTTCAGGGTGGTAGGGAGGTGTTCGGATAACTTCATGACCTTTGGACCGTGCAATCTCATCGATTGCATAAGACGGTTCAGGCGCTATTTTCTTTAAAATTTCAAGAAGTTCCGGCTTCAGGCAATCAGTTCGGCAATATATTTTATTTTTCTCCAGCCACTCCAGTATTCTTTTCTTGGAACAAAGAGGTGTCGGTGGTGAATGTTCAGCAAGGGTGTTGTGATAGGATGCATTATCCATGATGATCAGGCTATTTGGCGGGATGTTTTCAAGAAGCATTTCTACAAACCATTTTTGGAATAAGTCTGAGTTCATTTGTCCATGGTAATCTCCGGTTTTTCTAGTGCTTTTGAAAACAAGCTTTGCGCCCGGAACCCACCCGGATCTGGTGATCGCATTGATGATAATCAATCGTTCCCCCTTGCCTGTTAGCTTCTGTGTCCATGGGCCATCTTCTCCTGAATACCAAATAAAATCTTTGCTATGGTTCTTATTCACATAGGACTCATCCAGATAGACTTCAGGTCGAATTGTTTCATCACCGAATGCTCTATTATCCCTCTTTTTCCTTAAATAGCGCTGCCGGGCGGCGACAACATGATCCTTTTCCTTCAGATGCTGTGAACGTGTTCCCTTACCAAATTCAAATCCCCATCGATTGAGAGTCCTTGCCAGGGTCGAAATATGAAACGCTTCATCTTCCGATCTATTTTTCAAAAAACCCTCGATATCGGAAAGGGTTATGTATTTACCCTGTTGATTCGCAGAGCGAATATAAGCCCTGACAGCTTCTTGATGGGTAACGCTTAAAGCATGGGTCGGCCGGCCACGCAGTCTGTTCGGTTCATCAAGCAGTTTTGGATCTCGGTTGTAATCTGCCATAATCCTCTTGACGGTTGCAACACCGATTCCAAGGGCATCAGCGGCCCGCTTCACGCTTGGCTCAACGGGCTGCAACTTTTTACCATCAAAATATTGCTTTATCGAAACCACAGCCTTTTTTGTTTCCGGTGATAATGGTCGCCCTCTACTTGAAATCATGGCTTGCACCCTAAAATTCAATTTGATTTTATGTGAATCTTAGGGGATAATAAGGTGATTTTAGCATGGCTGTCAAGTATCAATTCATTTGCGAATAACTATAGTGACCTTCGTGCTCTTCCTGGTAATCAACGTCAGACAATTGAACCACGAAGTTCACGAAGGACACGAAGGGTGAGTTCAGACTGTAAACAATCCCCTTTATAGGGGTAACCTCCTACGTCCCACAATATCTGACCTCAAGAATCCCAGAATAATTGACCCTGGAATGAGTTGACCGTATGCGGTCAACTCATTCCAAATTAGCACAATAAACAGGTCATGAGAAGGATTTGA
>JAXHVL010000170.1:0-14015 GCA_034189225.1 Thermodesulfobacteriota bacterium | reverse complement strand
AATTGAGCATCAAATGTTTTCTTTCATGAGTAAGAATTGGCGAGGGCGACCATTAGATAGCCTTGGAACAATAGTAAATTTAATTTCAAACACTACAACCCAGAAAGGGCTGAAAATAGAAACTGATATTGATGATGCACAATATGAAAAAGGGCTCAAGGTGGGTGACGACGAAATGGCACAGTTGAACATTGAGCGAGCGAGTTTTCATGGTGAATGGAATTACAAAATAAAGCCTCATGAAACTATGTATTTTGGATGATATTTGTACATTTTATTTTGACTTAGTTCCTCAGGATTCGATTTTACCCCATTGATGCCGTCAATAACCCTTCCATGGTGTTTACTGTCTCGAAAGGAAACCACTGCCGTTGTCTTTAGTAATTCCTTTTGCGTCGTCCCTTCGGGGACGTAATAGACAGCCTTTTCGTTGGCGCCATCGGTCCGACCATAGTCGATTTTTTGGGTCACTCGAATAATATTCTGCTCCGGATTGACGATTGAGACGACACCGCTAACCAGACCGATTAACATCTGTTTCATCATCGGCCGGTGTTTTTTGAAAGGTGCCTTTTGGGCGATCAATTGTTTCAGCACCCCATATTCCTGAGCCCCCCTCGCTCCATTGATCATCTTAGCAATTGCCTCACCAATCACATCGTCTGCAGTCAACTGCTCGGGGTCATCGGCATAGGTATGTTTAGAAAATGGCATCGCTGAATTGGTCGCCAGCTGTTGATCCGCGGTCATCGCCATGGTCATAAGGATATTGGTGTTAAGGTAGCCCCGGTGGCTATCAACCTTAATTCGTATCATATTTTTCTGGATATACAAATTGTCAATAGAAATGCTGCGGAGGAAGATGGATAGAGATTCTCCGTCCCGCCTTTTTATAACCACTTCTTCTGTTCTGGCGATGTTTAAGACATCGGCCAGTCGTTTTCTGGCTTCTGAAGAGTTATATACTCTCATATCCGTCTCGTTAATCCATGCCCGGAAGATCCGTTCAGGTCTGCGTTAATGGCGCTGCGGCTTGAAAATTTGACACTGTTCGAGAATGCGTGCTAGTGTCATGTCAATCGTCATGTGTCACTAAAATCCTGGTGGAAGGCTAAAGCCTTCCGCTACATGTGCATTCTTATGCCGCCATCGGCAAGTGTAGCGGAAGCCTTCAGGCTTCCAGGTTCGAGGAGGCATAAATGACAATTCTCTGTTGACATGACACTAGTGTAAATCAGTACTATAGCGAAGTTCTGGGGAGAAAAGTATTTAATTCCAAAAGGATGTGTTCGGTTGCAATTGTATTTTATTCTTCCCGAAAGCTGAAAAATTATGCAGGTGTAACAACAGATAGGAAAAGAAACAAACCAACTTTTTTCCAGGGAGGTCCAGAATGCGTAACTTCATGACAATTTTTTTTATTACGTTTTGTCTTATTTTTGTCTCATCAGCGGCAAGCGCCTTTGACTACCATAACTGGATCCCGCTGCTGTCCGAAAGCATCGGCGGGATGGACAAACAGGGCGAGCCGGAAGGTTTGAACATGGAGAAAGGTGGCCAGTCCTGGTCTTCGATCAGGCAACAGTATGCCGATGCCGCGGGAAAGAATATCAGCCTTTCCATTATAACCGGTTCGGATGCCCCGGGCATAAGAGAGTTTAAAACCATGCAGAAATTCAACATGGAAAACGAGAAAAAAAAGATCAAAGCACTTGAAGTTTCAGGACATAAAGCGGTTCTTGCTTTCAATAAGAAAGGGGGCAGAAGCAACTTGCTGATTGCGGCTCAGGATGAAACCCTGGTGGTGATTGAGACCTCTTCTTTTGACAGTGAAGCTGATCTGGTGGCACTTGCAGATGATATACCGCTTGCCGAAATCGCGGATTCCGTAAAATGAGAAATCGCTTGGTGCCAATGCTTTAACAGGAAATTCTTTCCGGGAGGTTGTTTTGGAAAAAGAATCAGAGCCAAAGAAAAAAGGCAGTCTGGCGGGCTGCCTGCTGGTGTCTTTCATAATGCCCCCTCGTCCCCACGCTGAGCTTGGGAACGAGTGAAGCTCGCTGGGACATAAATTCGGTGACGCATTTTCTTCATGCGCTTCATGTTCTTCATGGTCATTGAAACCTGATGAAAACGGTATTGCCAAGCGGCAGGCAGCCTCTGACTATTTAAAGGCATTAGAGGAAATCGGCATTTTGGAAAGCAAAAAAGTGGGCAAGGAAGTGCTTTTTTTGAACCGTCCGTTGTTCGATATTTTCAAAAAAGCTTGACTTATACAAAAAAAGCCTCTATAGAGAAATTTCAATGTAGTTAACGCTAACGCATTAAAAATATTCCAAATAGAGGCTTTTAATGGTACACGCGGCCCCACAATTCCGCCGTTGGGCTACTTCAAATTCTCCTTGACTTTAGTCACGCCACGCATTAACATGTGACACATGATCATATCATTCAAATGTGAATATACTGAGGCACTATCACAAGGTTCTCGTATCAGAAAATTCTCGAACATTTCTAAGGTTGCTCGACGAAAAATTCGTCAGCTCCAAATCGCGAATCGTCTCGATGATTTGAAAGTACCACCCGGGAATCGTCTCGAAGCACTTAAAGGTGATCGTGCTGGCCAATATAGCATCCGCATAAACGATAAGTTTCGAATATGCTTTAATTGGACAAATGCGGGAGCTGAAAATGTGGAAATCGTTGATTGCCACTAAGGAGGACTTACTATGAAAAAACTCGATCCCGTCACACCGGGCGAACTTTTATTGGAAGAATTTCTTAAACCTATGAGGCTTAGCCAGTATCGCCTGGCCAAAGAAATTGATGTTCCCCCCCAACGTATAAGTGAGATCGTTTCAAATAAACGTTCGATCTCAGCCGATACCGATTTACGGTTGTGCCGATTCTTCGGCCTATCGAATGGTTATTGGTTACGTGCCCAAGCTGCATACGATACGGAAGTCGCGGAACGAACGCTTGGCCCATTGCTTAATAAAATCAAACCTTGGTCTGAATCTTTAGCCCAACGGCATTAAGGCGACGGCAAAAAGCCGCCGTGCCTTATGCCGGACGTTCTGCCCTAAACATAACTGTGTTTTAAGGATGCTTGCCATGCGCATTATATTTATGTATTATTATGAGGCGGTTAAACCTATTTTTAGGAGTGATGCAATGTCAACATTTGCAAGAATCACCTTCGATTCAAGAGTAATGGGAGGCAAACCCTGTATTCGTGGTATGCGGGTAACAGCCGGTACAATTGTGGGATTGGTGGCTTCTGGCCATAGCAAGGAAATAATATTACATCTTTATCCTTATCTTGAATCTGAGGATATTGACGAAGCGCTTGCTTATGCTGCCTGGCGTGTTGAGGAGATTGACATACCGCTTATGCAGGAATCTGCATGAAATTCCTAATAGATATGAATCTTTCCCCTCAGTGGGTGTCCGTGTTTGAAAATGCCGGCTGGGAAGCCCAACATTGGTCGTTTATCGGGAAACCAAACGCACCTGACCAAGAAATTTTTGAATATGTCAAGTCCAATGGATATGTCCTTTTTACGCACGACTTGGATTTTGGCACCATACTCGCCGCAACAAATACGGATTTTTCAAGCGTCATTCAAATTAGAATCCAGGATGTAACGCCTGAACATCTATCCGGTTATATCATTTCTGCAACACATCATTTTGAAAAACATCTCGAAGCAGGGGCTTTGATGTCCTTGAAGCGTTTCATGCTTTTGGCATGAATGCGTATCTTGGACTGGCCACACATTTGAAAATATTAACACCTTTTTTTGTCAATTTTGTCGTTTCGTAAAAAGCTTCCCACCCCGCGAACTCTCGTGTCTGCCCCTACAGGTTATTCCTCGAGAAGGTGTCAGGCGACCCGAAGGTCGCCCCTGCATGACCGAGATAGGCCTTCGTCTTTCGAATTTAATATGGATCTCTTCGCGATAGAGTTGCCATCATAGTTAGTGCCCATCCATAAATTGCTATTTTGCCCGATTTCTGCGTCAGGCTCAAATTTTAATCCTCAAAATACGCAAAGTATTCCTCCGGTTAAAATTTTCGCCTTCCTTGAACTCGACCAAAATATCTAATTTCTGGACGGACACTAGTTACAATTCTCGGGAATTCAGGTTGTTAACTCTGGGGTCGCGTGTTTCGCCACGGGGAGGGGATGAAGCGTCCAGCATTTTTCGTATTGCTTTTGTGAGTTCGGCGTGGCCCAGGGGTTTGGGAATGTAGTCGATACGCCCTGAAGGGGTTGTGCTTTCTTCCGCCAGCTGGCTGCCATGAAAGCCGCTGGCCATCAGCACGGGGATATCCGGCCGAAGGGCCATAAGGGACTGGGCCAGTTCGTGGCCGTTCATGCCGGGCATATTTTTATCTGTAATAACGAGGTCAAAAGCGTGCGGATGGCCGCGAAAGGCATCAAGGGCCTCCTCCGGCCGGTTAAATGCGGTAACCCGGTATCCTGATTTTTCAAGAAGGTTTTTTTCCACCGCTGCAATACTTTCTTCATCATCGATTAGCATGATCCGCTCGCTGCCTGTAAAATTCGTTGTATTACGCGGCTCTTGTTCATCATGTGGCAGCGGATGCTCGGGAAAGTAAGTGTCTATGGTTGTTCCTTCTTCCGGCCGGCTTTGGATATCGATGTAGCCGTTTGCTTTCCGGACAATCCCGAGGGCAACGGAAAGCCCCAGGCCCGTCCCCTTTCCGGTGGGTTTGGTGGTATAATAGGGTTCAAAGATGCGGGACAGGTGCTCGGGCGCGATGCCGACCCCGTTGTCTGCAACGGATAGTTTTACCCAGGCCCCGTCGTGCGTCGTCCGCGGGTTGGCTGGGGTATGGTTCAGGTGATCCGGAAGTGATTGCGTGCCGTTAACCTGAACCCGGAGAATACCGGTATCGTTTTCTTCCATGGCGTGGTAGGCGTTGGTGCAAAGATTCATCACCACCTGATGAATCTCCGTTGGGTTGGCCAGCACCGGGGGCAGTTCATCGGCGTAGGTTTCTTCGATCCGGATGCCCGCAGGCAGGGTGGCCCGTAAGAGCTTAAGGGCCTCTTTTACCAGCGGGACCAGTTGAATCACCTGCTTTTCCATCGATCCCTGGCGACTGAAGGCCAGAATCTGTTTGACGAGATCCGCGGCGCGGCCGGTGGCCTTTAAAACCTCTTCCAGCGTTGGCCGCAGGGGGTCTGATGTCTCTACGCTGAGAAGTGCCAGTTCCGTATATCCCCTGATACCCATGAGAATGTTGTTGAAATCATGGGCAATGCCGCCGGCCAGGGTACCGATGGCCTCCATCTTCTGGGTCTGCTGCAGTTGTTTTTCAAGGTTATTGTTCTTTTCCCGGACCTCTTTCAGCTCTGTTATATCCTGGACCATGCCTATATGGAAGAGGGGTTGGCCGTCTTTATGAACGAAACTTTCTTCCAGTGAGCCGGTGTCCCGACTGCCGCTTTGAAGCTCTTCATACAGCCCCTCAACAATGGGCCGGCTCTGGTCGGTCAACAGGTCCGCCACGGTTTTGTTCAGCAGTTCTTCTTCCGCATAGCCCAGCATATGATATAGTGAAGAGTTCGCCTTTATACACCGGCCTTCGGCATCCAGCAGCGCAATGCCGGCAGCGGAGTTTTCAAATATGCTGCGGAATTTTTTTTCGCTTTCCAGAAACATGCTGAGGGCGTAAATGTTGGAGAGGCTGACGCTGACCTCATCGGTCATCGCGCTTAATATGGTTTCCGCATTGTCCGGCATCGGGTCGGTGTTGTTTTTGAAAACCATGAGGATGCCCGATGTCCGGCCGGCAAATTTCAGGGGCTGGCTGAGGCTTTTATCTGCACCTGCAATGCGGCCAAGATCGGGAACAATGGTCTCTGAAAAGGGTTCCTGCCGGTTTTTTTCTGCCCCATCCATGTTCGTGGACAGCCATTGTTGTTCAATCGCTTCTTCCTGTTCCGGCCGCAAACCATAACTGCCGGAACCGATGAAGGGCTGGTCCCCGGGCACATGCCAGCCCAGAAAGCCGGCGTCAAAATTCAGGTGCGAGCATATGGATTCCAGAACCCTGTCCGCCAGTGTGCGCGGATCAATGGTGGATGCCATATGGTGGCCGATTTCGGCATTGAGCTTCAGGGTGCTGAATTGACGCTGAATCTGCTCGTTCATCCGGTTGAAGTCATCGGCGAGTTCCTCGAATTCGTCACCGCTGGTAATGACCGCCTTTGCGTCAAACCCGCCTGCGGCAATGGCCCGGGTGGCCTGCCGGAGCTCCTGGAGCGGGGTCAGGCTTCGGCGAATGGTGATGGCGCTGGTGAGCAGCACAACCAGGAGAATCAGCAGGGAAAACAAGGGAAAAAGGACTTTGAAGTCTTCCAGAGAGGTGCGGATGTCATTCCGCGACTGGCTCAGCACGATGTTCCAGCCGGGAACGGAAAACTGTCCTTCAAGGAAAAGATAACGGCAGGCGGCCACATGGCTTTCTTCACCGTACTGCCAGTAAATTTTATCGCTGCACTGGCTGAACTTGGTGTCGTCTAAGGTGATGGCCGCATTCGGGGCTTTGCCGGACGCCGGAACCGAGGCGATTAAAAGCCGGTTGTCAGCCTCGGTGCCTGCATCAGTGTCGGTGTCGGTGTCGGTATTGAGGACGAACAAATCCGTCATCGGCGGCAGGGCATTCATGGAACCGATGCCCCACAGGTATTCCGTGGCGATTTTGCCGTAGAGCACACCGCTGTCGGGGCTGTTTGAAACCACTGGCACCACCATGAACAAGGCGGGGTATGAGCCGGGCCGGTCGTGCGTCAGCAGAACCGTTTTGCCGTTTCGAAGAATCCCGGCATCGGCCGACGTGAGATGTGGCCATGTCTGAATATTTCCATAAACCTGTATATGCCGACCTCCCTTTTGGAAAAGAATGCCGGAAAACCGTTGATACGCGCTTTTGTTAAGAGATACTTTAACCAGCCTGGCGATTTCACTTGCCTGCATTTCTTCCAGTGGCAGACGGGAGGCCAGCAGGTTTAATTCCCCTCTTAAAAAAACGAGCCTTTCATAAATCGAATGGCTTGTGGTGCGTACCTGCTGGTGCAGCCGCCGGAAATGCTGGGCCTCGAGCTGCTTTGCCACATGGTGGTAGGAATAAAAAAATGTGAGCCCCATGGGAACAATAATGCAGACCAGGAACAGGAGAAATATCCGCCTGGAAAATCGTGAGTGCAGTATGCGGAAAGGCATCGGCATTGTTATTCCTAATAAAAACTTGCAAGCCCCACGAACCCGCCGTTGTTGGCACGAATAATGTCGTCCTGGCTGGCATTTGCGGTAAGCGGACCCTGGCTTTTGCCGTCCCGGCCCATGCTGTACAGGTCGAAATCGGAATTAATGGGAACCAGAAACCGGTCTTTTCGAAGTTTGCCTTTTGGGGTGCCCGGTACGGGCTGGTAGCGATAAGGGTTGCCCCAGGGGTCCTTCAGGTCTGCATCAGCCTCGGCCAGGTTTGCGGGCCATTGTCCATTTGAAATCCTAAAAGTGACAACGGCCTTCTCGATCACTTTAATATCAGACTTTGCCCGGGCGATCCTGGCCCGTTCAAGGTATGAAAAAAACTGAAGAGTGGCAATACCGGCCAGTATACCCAGAATGGCGATAGCGATCAAGAGTTCTACAAGGGTAAAGCCTGAAATGTCAGATGGTTTTCGATGAAGCAATGCCGGACCTCGGGTGTCGGGAACAGACACAATAGGCGTGTTTAGCAACGGACCATCACCATTGAAGAAGCCACCACTTTTGCCGGGGGTGGCTTATGTTCTAACATCAGGCCTCCGGTCGCAGCGGGGTCGCTGATGTTTGGTGTATATATATATTATAGCATGATCAAGAGGTTAAGTCAATTTTCGGTCTTCTGCACCGGCCTTTTGATGGGCAGCTGCGGTGCAAAAGGGAATTGGGTGGTTTGGATGCAGTGCCTTGAAAAAGCACCGGACCACCAGTTCCATGGTGCGGACAGCGTTCCTGCCCCGGCAACAGGATCATGGAGCAAGCAAGGCATTGCCCTGGTCAAGACGCTGGCTCAGCTCACGGGAGATTTTCTCAAGGCCGTTAATGCTTTCCGTCAGATTGTTGATTCTGCCGTCGGTTCGGGCCGTTATTTTTTGACGCAGTTTTTTCTCCAGGGCCGCGGTTTCCCGCCGGGCAATCCCTGCCACCGCGTTTCGGACCACTGAATCGGCATTGCTGGAGATGGTCATTGACGGGTTCTCAGGTGTACCCCGTACCGACGTGTCAACAGTGATTTCGGGAATATCAGATAGTGCCCGGGTAATGGCGCTTTGAATCGGGCTCATGGATGCTTCCGGTTTTCCTGAAAAGGTGGCCGCTGTGAGCGCAAACCTGCCGTCGGATCGTAAATCGCCGCCACGGATGGTGGTATCCACCTTCAGGTCAAGACGGCCTTTGTCAAGCACAAGGGGGAAATCGGCACTTTCTGATATGGTGACGTTTTCAAGCCGGATATGGTTGGCATCAACATGCAGTCTGTCTTTGGCGGCCGCGGGATTGGTATGATCCAATGCGCCCTTGATGGCCAGCATTTTAATATCTTTCAATGAAGTTGCATCAAAGGACCAGGTGGTGGGCCGGCCGGTTATGGTCTGGTCGGATGCGATGTCCTTCACGCTGCCGGTTATTCCCCCCTGATCCGTGAGTACGGATACATCGGCCTGTTGCACAAAAAAATCCGGACGCGGGGAGTGTTCTTTAAACCGCACATTTACGCCCTCCCCGCGGGCCGGGGGCACTTCTTCGGGCGGCTGGTCCGCTTTGGCGGATGCAGCCTTTGCCAGCAGGGGCTTGATTTTTTCATACCAATACAGGCCCCTGTCCATCCATCGGGCGTATGCCGGGCCGAACACCAGCCGGGTGAGATTTCCCAAACCTTTAGGGGAAATGGCATATTTTTCTTTCAGCCGGGCAATATCCTGCTGCGGTGCTTGGGCCACTTCCTTCAGTCGCTTTTCAAGTGTTTGAACCGTGGTCTCCACTTCCTGCTTGGCCTGCCGGATGCGGTCAAGGTCTGCCTGAATATCTTCCTTTACTTTTTTTGCCCTGGTGATGCCGCCAAGAATGCCCATAACCCCTTTTTCATCATCCAGGCCGTTGAGGCGGGACCGGTAGTTTTCAAGTTTCTCTTCGTCCGGCAGATTCCGCACCATTTCCCGGAGTTCCTGTTCTTTCTGCTTGATATCGGCTTCCAGGCGTTCAATTTCCTTTACGCATTGGAGTTCTTCCCGCTCAAGGATAGTCCGGGCGTCGGGTACGGACAGGGAAGGCAGGCTGACCCCTTTGGCTTGCCCGGATTTTTTTTCGGCTTTTTCCCTGCTTTTTTCAGGCGGCGCCTCTTTTGTCAGAGCCCCTGATTCTCGGCGGTCCGTGTTGAAGCGGACGCCGGTGATCGTCATTTCATTGATGATCACCTTTTTTTCAATCAGGTGCCAGGGATTGAGGCTGAACCGGATCTGCTGGATCTCCGCCGCGTTTTTTATGGGTTCATCGGGATTTGTGATCTGCATGCCGCTCAGGCCGAGACCCAGCGGGAAAAAAGTCAGGTCCGTGTCAGCAAGGTCCACCCGGGCGCCCACGATCCGGGTGCCGGTGGATTCCACTGCCTTTTTCACGAATCCGTCCGCAATCAGCATAAAAAATACCGCAAGAACGGCAAATACGACGATAAAGGCGATGAACCCTTTCCATCGGATCATTTGTTTCATGAACGGCCTCCTTCCGTGAGGGCTTTGTAGACGGAAATCAGTCTGCTGGCATTAAGGGTTTCCGCGAGCTTTGTCTTTTTGACCCAGGCCAGGATTCGTTCCCGGTATTGCCGGATCAGCATATTAAGGACCAGGAACAGGGGAATGAAAAGAATCACCGATACCACCAGGCTGCCCATGCGGATCGAATTGTTAAACCCGGCCAGCCGGAACAATGGGATATTATAAAGCGAGGTCCACAGGCCGTTCAATGGCGCAAGGGTCAGCAGCTTATACCCCAGCGTATGAAACACCGGGTCCAGAAGATAAGCGATGCAGGAAAACAGGCCCCATGAAACAATAAAAGCCGACAGGTTTACCCTGAGCAGCATCACCAGCAGCAGAACCGGAAGGTTGTGAAGAGACCATAACGGTGTCAGCCCCATGATCATGGCGAAACAGATGCCAAGGCTTATCTGTGACGGGGCGGTTTCCGCATTCAGCATTTTTAATATTTTTGCGATTAAGGTAATCATAGGGCCGTTCCTTTATCCGTAAGGGTTTATCAAGTCACATTGATGCCTGCCCGCACCTGCTCGGCCTGGCTGACGATGTGGTCGAACAATTCCCTGACCGTGGGCAGGTCATGCACCAGTCCGACCCCCTGGCCGCAGGAGATAACCCCTGCATCCACGTCGCCGGTGTCATACATTTGCCTGGCTTTCTGGCCGGTTACCACGCTGAGCACCTCGTCAAAGCTGCCGCCCTTTTCCTCGATTTCAGCACATTTTTTTGCCGCCGCATTGGTCCAGACCCGGTGGGTAGCGCCGATGGAGCGCATGATCAGCATGGTGTCCAGTTCGCTGGCGTTGATAAGCGCCTGCTTGAGATCGTCGTGAATGGGGCATTCCTTTGTCATCATCATGCGGGTACCCATGATGACGCCCTGGGCGCCCAGGGCCAGCAGCGCAATCAGGCCCCGGCCGTCGGAGACACCGCCGCCGCCGATGACCGGCGCGTCGATGGCGTCCACTACCGACGGTACAAGGACCATGGTGCCGATGTCCAGCTTGCCCGTGGCGCCGCCGTTTTCATACCCCACCACGGTAATGATGTCAGCGCCCAGACTGCGGGCTTTTTTAGCGTACCGGATGCCGACGCACTTGTGAATCCAGGTCATGCCCGCGTCCTTGAATCGGCTGCTCAGATCCTCGGGGGCGGAATGGCCGGAGGTTTCAACGATTTTGACGCCTTTTTCGATCATGACATCCACGTAAGTATTGTTGTCGATGGCGGTCATGGCGGGAAACAGGTTGATGTTCACGGCAAAGGGTTTGTCCGTGAGTTCCTGAATACGGTCGATGGCCGCCTCAAATTCCGCTTTTGTTTTGTAGATGGCCGAGGCCAGAACCCCCAGGCCGCCGGCCTCGGCAATGGCGGCCACAAATTCCGCTTTTGAAATGTGCATCATGGTGCCGCCAACGATGGGGTGCTCAATACCGAGCATTTCCGTGAGTTTCGTCTGAACCATAAAGGTGCTCCTGTGGGATTGGTTGATGATATTGTTTTTGATCATATTTGATTTATAGGATAAAATCAAATTTTTCATTACCAGCAAGGAGAAATCATGAACGCATTGTCAAGCTTAAGAAAAAAGATCGGGACCCGGCGAATGGCCGTTGTGTCGGGGAGCCTTTTTGTCTGTTCGCAGGTGACGATTTATTTTATTATTCGGGACCTGCCGCCGGAAAAGCTGCTGGCCCTGCAGACCACCTTTTCCCGCGAGACGTTTCTGTCCATTATCGGGGCCTGGAAGCTCGGCGGCGTGCTGCCGGCTTTCAAGGCCCATTTTTACGTGGATTTTTTTCATCCTGTCTGGTACAGCGTGTTTCTGGCGTCGCTCATGGCCATTTGCCTTAATATCAACGGAATTCACAGAAAATATGACATCCTGCTGCTGATCCCGTTTGCCGCCGGCTTTCTGGACCTTGTGGAAAATACCGTGCACGTGGTCATCCTTTCCAATATTGCCGGCGCCACCAGGGGGAAGATTCTGGCCGGCGCCCTGGCCGCCACTGCCAAATGGCTGCTGGCGGGCATCGGGATATTGATCGTGGCGTGGCTGACGGTGCAATGGGTATTCCGGGGCCGCAAAGGGGCTGGCTGATATATTTAGATTTCTTGCAAGTTTTAAAATTGACAATATGTACCAAAAATGATACACATGCCCTATGGTCCGTTTTTCAAAAAAAGAAATCGCAAAGGCGGTTGATGTCCTGCATGATGCGCTGCGGGAAAGAAACTTTCACGAGAATGTTTATCTGATTCTCATTGGTGCGGCGTCGTTGATCGTGAAACATAACCTGAAGCGCGCCACCAGCGACATCGATATCATGGACACCGGAATCCCTCGATGCCATATCGGCGGATTGGGTGCACTGTTAAGTCAGCTGGGATATCACGTGGTTTCCGATGCCATCGTCAACCTGCATCCCGATTATCTGGAACGGGTTGAGGAAATTGTGCAGAAAGACAATGTCTTCGTGTTGAGCCTGGGGCCTTACGATCTTGCCATCAGCAAGATAAGCCGCGGTCTGCAAAGGGATATTGACGACCTGCTTGTGTCGGACGTGCTTGCAAGCCTGAAGATTGATAGGTTAGAGCGTTTATATGCTGAAGCCGCGACTTACTGGGTTGGCAACACTGAGCATTTCAGGCTGAATTGGGATATGTTTATTGATGCCTACAACAGATATCAAAACGGCGTATCTGGCCAGGCTGACCCGTCTGGTTCAGATGCATGAAGAAAATCGGCGGGAACGGTTCATGCCTTTTCTGATTTTGCTGCGGGGCGATAAGAACAACCCCCGGTTTTCGGAAGCCATGGCCATTGGCCGGTATTTTCTGGATAATGCGCTTCCGGCCGCACCGGAGGACAAAGATTTTTACAACGTCGTCGCCGATGCAATGGCCGGGGAAAGCCCGCCGGATTACTTTGAATATGCCGGCAAGACCCCTTACTTTCTGGCCGATTATCTGAAAGTGATATATGATCTGCGGTCTGTGTGGCCCTGTGGGACTTCCGGAAAAATGGACATTCCCATAAAGCAGACCGTTATATCCCAGGTTCAGGTGTTAATGGGCCAACAGCGACTGACCAAGACCGACCTGGCCAGAAAAATGCGCACAAGCCGCGCATCGCTGGATCGCCTCCTTGATCCGGAAAGGTCTGTATCGCTTCAAACCCTTCAGAAGGCGGCCCGCGCGCTTGGCCAGGACATCAGCCTGCGTTTTGTCCCGTCGTCGACTTTGAATGAAGAACATACCAGGAATAATCCGGATAGGTATAGCTGACGATAAAAAAGGGCGATACCGTGACCTTATACATCCGAGGTGGTGAAGATGGGCAAATCCCTTTGTTTTATTGACGTGCGGGTGACGGCTTCGGATGGCATCATTGCCTCGGCCCGGGTTACCAAGAGTTTATTGCAGTTGACGAAATGAACGCGCTTTTGCTCATCAGCGGCGACCTGTTTTTTCTGCTTTTTCATACCGCCCTCACGGTTTTTAACCTCCTGGGCTGGGCATGGCATCGCACACGCCGGCTCAACCTCATCACCCTCCTGCTCACCGGTGCCTCCTGGTTCGGGTTGGGGCTGGTCTATGGCATCGGCTACTGCCCCCTCACCGACTGGCACTGGCGGATTCTTTACAGGCTGGGCCACTATGACCTGCCGCGTTCCTATATTACTTATATCATTGACCGCTGGACCGGTCTGCATGTTTCCGCACCGGTGGTTGAGGCGGTCACCGTTGGTGCATTTTTCACGGCACTGGTTTTGTCGGTTGTGCTGAATATCAGGGACCGGCAGGCCGGAAAAAAGGCCAATGAGAATACAGGTAGCTGACCCGGGATCGGGGATAATGCGGACCTGTCAGTCTGGGACGGATCCGCTGTGTAAGTGGGCTTCGATATGCTGAAGCACTTCTTCCAGTGAAATATCCGTGCTTTCGTCGACGGCATGATGGTGGTGCTTATGATGCGGAAAAGTGCTTAGGGGATATGTCAAGCAACCCGAATATTTCCACTTTTAAGTTCTTGAATTTTGAGGTTCAGCTCTTTTAAATAATTTGCATACGCCTTCCATTCCATATAATCATCAAAATGGTTAAAGTCCTCTTCATCTTCGGTCAATTGTTTTTCAAATTCGGAAAATGTCTGATGGTATTTTCGCTCAAAAAAGTT
>JAXHVL010000017.1:0-6288 GCA_034189225.1 Thermodesulfobacteriota bacterium | reverse complement strand
GCTCGACTATGCCGAACAGCTGGGCATCGGCACGCGCAAATATACAATTGAGAAAATCTGATTGTCCCCCTTGTGCCTCTTGCAGCGTCACCAAAGCCGGCCCCGGGAGAGGGGCCGGCTCTTTATTCGTAAAAAGCGTCCAACCCCCCCCCCGGGTGTTTTTGCAGAAAAGAACGTGCGCCATGGCTTCGCAATCGAATCTTAACTTATCGATTTCGATACCGATACCGATTTCGATTTCGAATCGAGTTCCTTTGAAGTCCAATGGCTGCGTTGCGATGCATCTCTCGTTATGTCAGGTAAGGTGTAGGGGGGAACTTTGTGTTCGCGCGGCCAATGGGCGAACACAAGGTTCGCCCCTACAGGATGTCTCTCGAGAGTGAGATAGATACGCCGTATTTTAAACTTTTTACTGGTTTCAAACAAGGTTAAAGCCCCCGCCTTTAGGCGGGCAGATTTATCACTCCCTTTTAATGTGCTATGCTTCAATGGATGCCGGCGTTTTCCGGGCATCTATTCGATGCATATATCTTCGTGCTCTTCGTGCTCTTCGTGGTAATAAATACCAAATCAAATTAACCACGAAGTTCACGAAGAACACGAAGGGTGAGTTCAAGAATCATGTGCCTTCGTGGTTCGTGTTTCGAATTTAATTTTGAGTATCATTCTGAACCTCAGAAAGATGGTAATTTCAAGACGGCGCATTAACGGGTCTGTAGACCCGTATCCTGGCTTTCAGCCGTTTGTTTCAACCCATCCCGCCACAAAGGCCGGGGTGGTTGTTGAGTCCAACCATGAAGAACATGAAGAGCATGAAGTTGAAATTATTGTTAATTTTTTATTTCTTCATGATCTTCATGCGCTTCATGGTCAAAAAATCAGACTTTTTACGAGACCATCAAAGAAAAGTATGAAGGAAACGATGTTCACAAAAAAGACCAACAGGCAAATTATAACAATTGACATTTCCATGCTTTTTTTATAATTCTTTGTCTATGAAAATTCGGGACCTTTGCATTTTAAGTTGGTATGATGCCACAAACTTTAAACATCCCCGTCCCGGCGGTATGAATAAAGGATTCATAATAACCTGCTTAATGGAGATGAATATCAATGACTTCTGACCAACGCTATTATCAACTTTCCCCACCCCGTAAACCCATTAAAACCCTTATTGCCCGTACCGCATTTCTTATGCTGGGCCATGGCTTTCAAACCGCCTACCGCGTGGATCCCGGGGTGAAACGGGAGGTGGATAGCTGGCCGGAAACATTTACCTTTGTCCTGGATGTGGAGCCGGACGGGCCGCGAATGGTATTGGTGAAACGCAACAATACCCTTCAGTATCTTGGGGAAAGGGAAGTATATAACGCGGATGTGGTACTGGCCGTGAAAAATGTCGAGTATGCGTTCCGACTGATGACGGGTATCATTAGTATACCGCGGCTGGTCTTTGAAAACCGCCAGTATGTAAAGGGAGATCTGGCGGTGGTGGCCTCCATTCTACGTTGCATGAATGTGGTGGTCCTCATGATGCTGCCCGTCGTGGCCGGTTTTTACATAAAGAAGGTGCCAAAGCTGACCATGCAGACCATTAAAAACAGGATCGTTTTTTATACCGTGGGGTGGCTCGGCCAGATTAAATAGTGTCCATCCAGAAATTGCTATTTTGCCCGATTTCTGCGTCAGGCTCAAATTTTAATCCTCAAAATACGCCAAGTATTCCTCCGGTTAAAATTTTTGCCTTCCTTGAACTCGACCAAAATATCTGATTTCTGGACGGACACTAAATAACCGCAAAAGCACGGTCCGTCACCCGTGCGGATATCCGGAAAAGGAGTAAAAATGGTGCCGTCATATTATGAATATTATAATTCCGTCAAAATCATCTCCGGCCTGGAGGCCCTGGATTCCCTCCCCGCTGAATTGCTTCGGCTGGGGGTCAGGAGGCCCATTCTCATTACCGACAAGGGCGTGATGAATGCCGGCTTGATTGATATCGTCAAGGCAAGTTTCAGTAATGGCGATGGGGCGGTCATCGGCGCCATTTATGATGATACCCCCATTGATTCCTCGATCCATGCGGTCAATGAAATTGCCGCCATTTACCGCGAGAACGGATGTGATGCCATCGTGGCCGTGGGCGGCGGATCGGCCATTGACACGGCAAAGGGCGTTAACATCGTGCTTTCCGAGGATGCCGATGACCTGCTCAAGTTTACCGGCAACAACCGGGTCCGGGCCACCATGAAGCCCTTTGTGGTTATTCCCACCACGGGCGGTACCGGCTCGGAGGTGACGATGGCCGCGGTGATTGCCAATCCGGACCTTAATGTAAAAATGCAGTTCGTCACACCGCTGATGTTGCCGGATTTTGCCGTGCTTGACCCGAGAATGACCATGACCATGCCGCCGCATATCACGGCCGCCACCGGCATGGATGCCCTGACCCATGTGGTCGAGTCGTTCATGAGTCTTCAGTGCAACCCCATCAGCAATTCATTCGCCTTTTCCGCCATCGAACTGATCATGGCCAACCTGGTCAAGGCGGTGAAAGAGGGGGATAATATGGAATACCGCCTGGCTATGTCCAATGCGGCCCTGCTGGCAGGTGTTGCATTTTCAAACGCCATGGTGGGGGTGGTGCATTCGGTGGCCCATGCCCTGGGCGGTGTCTGCCATGTGCCCCATGGCATGGCCAATTCGATTATTCTGCCCCATGGCATGGCCTACAACCTGAGCATGGTCGAGGATGTGGTAGCGGAGATGCTGCTGCCATTGGCCGGTCCCGAAGTTTATGCGAAAACACCCCGCAAGGATCGGGCCATGAAATCCATCGAAACGGTGAAGGCCCTTGCAAGAGAGCTCAACGAACTGTGCGGTCTGCCCCTCACCCTGAAGGAGGCCCGCGTTCCCGAGGAAAAGCTGGAGGAAGTGGCATGGGTGGCCGTCAATGACGGGGCGGCCAATTTCAATCCGGTCCAGATTGAGTATGAAGACGCGCTGGAAATATTACGCAAAGCTTACCAGTAAAGGTTTTACGAAGCCATCAAAGAGGATTTTATGAAAAAAATAATCGGCACCAGCAACAGGGTATTGGATGTGGATTTGACTGCCATGACCATTGAGACCATTACCATCTCAACCAGCGATCGGAAGATGTATCTGGGCGGAAAGGGCTTGGGGCTCAAGCTTATATATGATCGGATGTCCATGGATGCGGATCCGCTGGGCCCCGACAACATTATTGCCGTTATGCCGGGTGTGCTGATGGGAACCGGGGCTCCGTGTTCCGGGCGCTTTGCAGCGGTGGCTAAATCCCCCCAGACCGGGGTGATGGCCTCTTCTTCCTGCGGCGGGCCCTTCGGCATGGCGTTGAAAACAGCCGGCTGGGACGGACTCCTTATCCGGGGGGTATCGGCTTCCCCCGTATATCTGTTGATCGATCACAAGGGGGCCACCATCCGGGATGCCAGCCACCTTTGGGGAAAGACCACCCAGGAGACCCAGCAGGAGACTCGCAAAAACGGAGAAGCCCTGGTGATCGGCCCGGCCGGCGAAAACCTGGTGAGCTTTGCCAATATCGCCTCGGGCGAGCGGTATTTCGGCCGTGGCGGCCTGGGCAGCGTGATGGGAGCCAAGCAGCTCAAGGCCATTGTGGCCAAGGGAAAACACTACAAGATCGTTCCCAGAAAAGAGAAAGCCTTTAAGAAAATCAAGAAAAAGGGCAATGACTTCATCAATGCCAATCCCTGGACATCGGTCGCCAACCGCCAGTACGGCACCCTGAGCATTGTGAACAATACCAAAAGTGCAGGGATCTTGCCCGTCCGCAATTTTCAGGACGGCACCTCGGCCAATGCCTATAAAATAACCGGCGAAACGGTCCGCCGGCAATACAATACCGAGCATCATGCCTGCAAACCCTGCACTATTCTTTGCGGCAAAAAGGCGGTGTTTGACGGCGAAGAGATGCCGGTGCCGGAATATGAAACCATGGGCCTGCTGGGGTCCAACCTGGATATTTTTGATCCTCCCGTCATCGCCCGGTGGAACAAGATCTGCGGGGACATGGGCATGGATACCATGTCCGCCGGCGGCACCATCGCATGGGTCATGGAGGCGGCGGAAAAGGGCCTGGTGGAGTCGGGCCTGAAATTCGGCAACCCCGAAGGAGTGAGCGAAGCCCTGTATGACATTGGCTATTGCCGGAATTTCGGCAAAGAGATGGCCGGCGGATCCAAAGGGCTTTCGAAAAAATACGGCGGTGAAGATTTTGCCATGAATGTTAAAGGCATGGAGATTGCCGCATATGATCCCCGGGGAAGTTATGGAACAGGGCTGGGGTATGCGGTGGCAAACCGTGGCGGTTGCCATCTGGCTTCCACCATGATGGCCATGGAAAATTTTATGTGCATGCTGGCGCCGCATACCACGCTTTCCAAGGCCAAATGGGTTGTTTTTTTTGAAAATCTGATCAACTGCATCAATTCCCTACATACCTGCATCTTTACATCATATGCCTATATGCTTGAGCTGACTGTGCCCAAGTATTCATCGTGGCTGTCGTCTCTGATCGGTATGCAGTTTTCTCCCGGTGTGCTGATGCTGGCGGTCGACTTCAGCGTGATGTACCGCAAGCTGTGGACCTCGGTTACCGGTATTTCCATCTCCCGGTCGGCATTCAACAGGGCCGGTGAACGGATTCAGGTTCTGGAAAGGCATATGAACAAACTGGCCGGCGGATCGAGAAAAGATGACAAGCTGCCCCGGCGTCTTCTGGCCGAAGGCCGGCAATGCGATAAACACAACCGCACCGTGCCCCTGGAAACCATGCTGGAGAAGTACTACCGCATTCGCGGGTATGATCCGGCTGACGGGACTCCCGGGCCGGCGCTGCTGAAGAAACTGAAGATCGCGGCATGTGCCGTATCGTATAACGACAAAAAGGAAATCGTAACATGATACCGTCTTATTATACCTTTGTTCACAAGAGCAAACTCATCAACGGCAAACTGGCCCTTGAGCAGATTCCGCCGGCCCTGGACCAGGTGTCTGCCAGAAATCCCCTTTTGATAACGGATGCCACCACAAGCCGTTCCATGCTCAAGACGGTGGCCAGTGCCTTTGCCCGAACCGCCAATCCCATCACCGTTTACGACCGGGTTCCGGCGGCGGTGGATGAAAGCGTTATCCGGGAAATTGCCGATGTGTATCATGAAACCGCCAGTAACGCCATCCTTGCTTTGGGCGGCAATACGGTGATTGACACCGCCAAAGGGGTTAATGTTGCAGTTTCTCAACCCGGTGTAAATTTTGCCGATATACAGGGGTATGACACCATTTCCGGGCCCTTGCGGCCGTTTTTTGCCATTCCCACCATGGTCCAGGCCCGTGCCTGCATCAACATGTCGATGAAAGTGGCATCCGGTACCCAGGCATACGCGATGCTTTCGCCGATGCTCATGCCCAGCGCGGCCGTGGTGGATCCCCGCATGATGCTGCCGGGGTCCCGACTGGCCATTGCCGCCGGAATAGCCGCCACGCTCTTCCGGGCGGTGGAGTCGGCCACCGGGCCTCAACAGAACCCCGTGAGTAAGGCGTTTGCCTATTGCGCGCTGGATCTGCTGAAGGATGATCTGGGCAAGGTCCTTAAAAATAACGGCGAAGGCGCATTGCTGGCCGGTATCACCAGCGCCAATGTGCTTGCCGATGTGGCGCTGTCCAACACCACACAAGGATTGGGTTTTGCCATCGCCCGGGCCGTTACCGGCGGCGGTGCAACGCCCGGCGATGCCGCCGTTGGCATGATGCTGCCGGAGCTGATGAAATACCGGATTGAGAACAACGGTTCCGTGGATACCACCGCACGGCTGCTGCTGGCCCTGGTGGGGCCGGATCAGTATTCGGAAACACCTGCTGATAAACGACCCGAGGCCGCCCTTGAAGCGGTGGGGGCGTTTATCCGGCGTATTCAGAAGGCCGGCGGCAAGGAACTCACCATGGCCGGGATGGGCGTGGAAAGCCGGCTCGACGAAATCGCCGGTGCCGTGGTCGACAATACCGACCGCCTTGGCGGGGAGACCGTGAGCCGGGAACAGGTCATGACCATTCTCAAGTCGGCGTGATGTGCAGGTCTGTTTTGGTTTCGTGTCCTTCGTGCGCTTCGTGGTAATCAACCCATGATAGTCTCGTAAAAAGTTCAAGATGCGGCGTGTCTATCTCTCTCTCGAGAGGCATCCTGTAGGGGCGAACCTTGTGTTCGCCCGATCAATGGGCGAACACAAG
>JAXHVL010000169.1:0-15310 GCA_034189225.1 Thermodesulfobacteriota bacterium | reverse complement strand
TGGTTGCCCATCAGTCGGGCGGCCACAGGGGGCCGCCCCTACAATGTCTGCCCGCGTCTTCCGAAAAAACCGCCCCTGCTCGGCTGCGCTGCAAGGGGCGAGGCACGTGTTGCTGTTCAGTTGTTTCAGCAGACTGAAAAACATGGTAATAAACTGAAAAATTGCATAAAATTGATATGTTTACAATAAATTGGCAAGTGAAGTTTCTTGGAAGTCACTTTGGGACGGCAAAATAAAAAGTTCCGCTGATCGCCATACGCCGGCGCATGAACCGGTGTTCAGGATTTTTTCACTTCCGCAATGGTGGGGTCGCTTTCATTTATTGAGCAATGTATTTTCCCATGCTATAATTAATTTCCTTTTATTTTCATAAAATCTTTTATTCCGGTGGAGAACAAACAAATGGGGCTTGTCAGACGAATCGCGCTCATCTGCCTGTTCCTGGCGGCTGTGGGATTGACAGCCGTGTCCTGGATCGTTTATCAATATGCCACCTCACCGGCCGCCACCAATGCCGATGTCCGAATAATTGAGGTACCGCCGGGGGCAGGGATCAACACCATTGCCCGCCGTCTCCATCAGCAGCAATTGATCAAAAACCCTGAACTTTTCAAATACCTGGCCCTTTCCCAGAGCCGAAACGAGACGATCAAAGCCGGCGAGTACCGGCTGTCGGCGGCCATGTCACCCCTTGAAATCATCAAAAAAATGACACGGGGCGAGGTGGTTCTTCACAAATTAACGATACCGGAGGGGTATACCATCCGGCAGATCGCCGCACTGTCGGCCCAAAAAGGGCTTTCGGACAGGGGCGCATTTCTCCGGATGGCCACCAGTCGAGCTACCGCCGAAAAGATGGGCATTAACGCAGATACCCTGGAAGGCTATCTTTTTCCCGAGACCTATTTTTTCCCGGCCTCGGCCGGCGCAGAAACCATCATCAACGCCATGGTAAAGCGCTTTCACAAGATATTTACAGACCATTGGGAGCGCCGGGCCCGGGAAATGGGCTTTTCCGTTCATGAAATCGTCACCCTTGCCTCCATCGTGGAAAAAGAAACCGCCGTGGATGCCGAGCGCCCCCTTATCGCCTCGGTGTTTCACAACCGGCTGAAAAAAAACATGCGCATCGAAAGCGACCCCACCGTGATCTATGGCATTGAAAATTTCGACGGCAACCTGACCCGGACCCACCTGAACACCCGGACCCCTTATAACACCTACCGGATTCACGGACTGCCCAAAGGCCCCATAGCCAATCCCGGTGAAAAATCCCTTGAAGCGGTGCTTTATCCGGCGGACACGCCCTACCTCTACTTTGTGGCCAAAAACGACGGCACCCACAAATTTTCCGCCAACCTGCGCAGCCACAACCAGGCCGTTCGGAAATACCAGCTGGGCCGGTAAAGACATTTTTAACCACGGAATACACGGAACGGCACGGAAAGAAACAGCTGGCAGATTCGGTTGCGTGCGCGATACCCGGCACTTCATTCGTGCAGATTCGTGTGGATTCGAGGACCTATTTTTCCCACGAATCGACACGAATCTTTATTTTTGATTGCGATTTCGATTTCGACTATCTCTACCGATTCATGTTGCGGTATATTTAAAAATCCGGTAATATATTGGTATTCATTTTAGGGAGCTACACATTAATGACCAAAGAAGACCATATTCGCTACTGGCGTGAAAGTGCCCGGCACGATCTTGAGGTTGCTGTAGATATTTTTAATGCCGGCAAGTACGACTGGTGTCTGTTTGTGGGTCACTTGGCATTGGAAAAAATTATAAAGGCCGTGTATGTCGACAGAAATGACAACATGATTCCTCCCAAAAGCCACAACCTCGTAAGGCTGGCTGAATTGTCTGATATAGAGATGGAGGATGAAAAAAAACTTTCTCTGGATAAAATCAAGGAGCTTTTTTCATGGTTCAACTCCCTGCTCACATAAAAAAAACCATTGAAACGTATCTCCAGGCATTGAATCAAAACAATATTCCTGTCAAAAAAGCATTTCTCTTTGGCAGTTATGCAAGGGGACAGCAACAGCAATGGAGCGATATCGATATTGCCCTGGTGTCAGATGTTTTCGAGGGTGACCGACTGGACGACAAAGATAAAATCCGGGGAATTACCCTTTCAGTAAGCAGGGAACTGGAAGTCGTTCCCTTTTCACCGGAAGATTTCACCCGGGACAACCCTTTTGTTGGCGAAATACTGAGAACAGGCATCCCGCTGGTTTAGTTTGGCACCCCCGCAACCACTTAATTGATATTACAATCTTATTGTTCACCTACACTCTTTTTTCGTGCGTTTCCGTGTATTCCATGGTTAATCACATCAATACGAGGGGGAGATGACGATCATTCGCCGGACAAGACAATTCATATTGCCTGTGCTGTTCACAGCCCTGCTGGCCGCCGCCGCATGGGCCGATACCGATCCGGCCGCCGGGGTGTCCGGCCTGGCCGCCCGGTTCACCGACCGGGTGGTGTCGGTGATCGCCTACCGCGGCGGCAGCGTGTTCCGCACGGGCACCGGCTTTTTTGTGGACGCCGGCGGCACCGTGGCCACCAGCGCCCATGTGGTCCACCAGAGCGGGCGCATCGAGATCAAGACCGTTGCCGGTGACACCATTCCCATGGTGTCCGTCAGCAGCAGAAACATGGAAACCGATATCGCCCTGCTCAGAACCGGCCTCACGGACACGACCTATATCGACCCGGCCAACCCAGCCCGCCCCGGCACCGGCGACAAGATCGTGGTCATCGGCAGCCCCCTGGGCCTGGAAAACACCGTGAGCGACGGCATCATCTCCGCCATCCGCCGGTTTGACGACAAGGGGCCATTTTACCAGCTCACCGCGCCCGTGTCCCCCGGCTCAAGCGGCAGTCCGGTCCTCACCCTCAACGGCCGCCTGGCCGGCATCGTCACCTTCCAGGCCGTTCAGGGCCAGAACCTGAACTTCGCGGTCCCGGCCTTCCGCCTGGAAGAATGCCTGACCGCGCCGCCTGCCGGTCATATCAAAATCTATAAAGACAAACAGGGCATAATGGTGTTCGAAGACTGATGGCTTAATTATGTATCCCATAATTCATATCGGAAATATATCGGCCTACTATACCTTCATGCTGGCCGCCATATTGACGGGGTATTTCGCTTTTCTTCTGAGTGAGCCGTCGTTCTGGGCACCTTCATCAGCCCTGAAAAAAACGACTGTCATTCTCAAGCTCACCTTTGCCTACCTGATCATTGTTCTCCTTTGCATTCAGGGGGCCAACTACTTTCATTTTCTGTTTGACGACATTCCGCCCCGTGTGGCCCGTGCCCTTTCATGGAAAGACATTATGTTTCCGCCGCTGCTGGGCACCACCAAGGTGCTGTACGGCGCGGTCTTTTTCTATCCCCTGGGGCTCGCCATTGCCGCGCTGATCATGGGCACCAGCGCCATGAAAATGGTTAATCGCAAGACCTTTATTCTCTTTATCGTACTGGGATTTACTCGGATCGGCTGCTTTTTCAACGGATGCTGCTACGGCATCGTCTCCGAAACATTCGGCATGCGGTTTCCCCGGGGATCGGCCGCCGCTGCGGAGCATTGGCGGCGGGGCCTTACCACCGGCTTTATACCCCCATCGTCCCTGCCGGTGATCCCCACCCAGGCGATCTCCGCGGTGGTGCTGCTGACGTTTGCCGTGCTGGCCTTCCGCCATTACCGGAAAAAGAAGAAAAACACCTTTATGATGTTTGTGTTTGCCTACGCGGTGTTCCGGTTTCTGATCGAGTTTATCCGGGATGATATCGACAGGGCTTACTGGGCCGGGGTTTCCACGTCCCAGTGGATATCCCTTTTTATCATTACAGGATTCTGCGCATGGCAAGTGATTCAACGGAAAAAGGCATCAAGGCAGGCCAATTGACCATACCCCTAATCAAAAAACGAAACAACATCCTGTACTACCTTCTGCTGTGGACGCCCTACATCGCCATTTATCAGTTTACCAACCGGTTTCATATCATCGAGCCCCGGTACCTCGCCCTGAGCCCCCTGGACAAGGCCCTCCCCTTTGTCCCCTGGATGGTGCCGGTTTATGTGAGTTATCTCATATATGTTTTCGTTTTTATTTATCATTGTGATGATGACCGCGACCTGACCCGGATTTTTATCCTCTCCTATTTTCAGGTCATCATCTCCGCCCTGTTTTTCATCTTCTTTCCCGTGGCATTCCCGGTGGAAATGTTTTACAGCCAGACCGAGGCCACGGATATTTTCAGCCGTTTCTGGCTCTGGTTCGATGAGCCGGCCAATTGCTTTCCCAGCCTGCATGCCGCAAACAGCATGCTGGTCATCTATCTTTCCCAAAGAAAAAAGCCGATCTTTCGGATCGGCATGTCCATCTGGGGGGCGCTTGTAATCGCCGCCACCCTGCTCTGTAAACAGCACTATATCATCGATATTTCAGCGGGATTCGGGATTTTCGTGTTTACGATACTGCTTGAACCTTACGTGGACAGGCATCTTGCCACGGCAAGGGGTCAAAACCATGTCCATGCCTGAAATTGAAGAAAAGACGGTCATAAAGCAGATACTACAGCAACTGGATTTGTGGAAAACTAGAAACACCGGCCCGGTAGTCAGGCAACTTTTTTTGCAATCAGTTCCCTCACCGCGGGAATCAGCTCATTAGGGACTTTAACAAAGGTTTGCGTTTGATCTTCCCATGCTGCTTCGTCCTCAGCCAAGGCTTCATCTTCTGTCTGACTTTCATAATGCTCAAGAACACGCTTGACGCGCTCTTCATCCCATCCCTCAGGAAATTTATTTTGTTTCATTGTCTTTATTTCGTATCTACTGTCTGCTTATTTGTTGTAAACATATCAATTTTATCCAATTTTTCAGTTTATTGTCAGGTTTTTCAACTTACCGAAACAACTGAACAGCAACACGTGCCTCGCCCCTTGCAGCGCAGCCGAGCAGGGGTGGTTTTTTCGGAAGACGCGGGCAGACTGTATGAGCAGATGAGGTTTAACGCATCTGTATGAAAGGGCGGGCGAGTTTCTGCCCGCGTTACTTTCTGCAAAAACACCGCAAATCGGGGTAAGCCGCTTCCAAGGAACTCGATTCGAAATCGAAATCGGTATCGGTATCGGTATCGCAATCGATACGTTAAGATTCGATTGCGAAGCCAAGGCGCACGTTCCTTTCTGCAAAAACGCCGCTGCGGGGTTGGAAGCTTTTTACGAAGCCGTCAATTATTCGCTTACAATCCCGGGAATCATCCCGGTATGCCCGCCCTGGAAAAACCGCCAGTACCAGTCCTTGAAATAGGCGGTTTCCCTGTCATCTTCCCCTGCAGAGGCTTCCGAACTGATTCCCAGGGTGTGAAGGCCGATTTCAGGAACGCTGATGCCGGTGTCATCAAAAAAACTCTGGTAATCCTGGGTTACAAAAGTCCCGGTATAGACAATGGTGGGATCATTGTCCGCGTCCCGTCCCTTTTCCACCAGCTTGATTTGATCGGCATTGCCCATGCACCCGCCGGTTGGGTATGGATTGTCCACCATCATGCTGGTATATCCCCCATCGGTGGAAACAACAGGAACATCATCACTGATACCCAAACCATCCCACACCGCCTTGGTGAAATAGGCCCGGTCTTCCAGCCATTTAACAGGGTAATCATAATAATCGGCCGGGGTTGAGGCCTCATACCCCTGCCGGCTGCCGTCTTTCAGGCAACTTCCAGAATTTTCGCCGGTATCCCCCGGCGCGCCGAAAAATGCAGATACGGCATTGATCCGCTCTTCACCGTTTACATCCCCAGTACTTGTATTGCAGTCCAGATCACCCTCCAGCTCAAAAATCTGCAAGCCCACGGTAACCCATTCCCTCAGATAGAGCCGGTAATTCAGATCCCGCTTGTAGGACTGCTCCGTATTGTTCGGAGGAACAATATAGGCAGCATCTTGAATCGGGTAGGGACCACCTTCCTCATTCACTGTTGACGAGTCCATAATGGCCACAGCACCTGGCAGGCCGAGGGTTTGCACGTCCTCATCGCCTTCATAAGGATGAGTTTTAAACAGATTATATTTGTCCGTGAGCTTCCAGGCAGTATAGGTGTCATCCGGGGTGAAACTGCCGACCTGACCGTCGTACCAGCCAAGGCTCAGGTCGGAATCAGCGTATTCCACAATTAATGAGGAAACATCATTGGCCCATGTTTTACCCACAAGCAATCCGTCCCAACCACAATTGTCGCAATCGTAATTATACAAATTGTGATTCCCTTCAGTAAGGACCAATGATTCTCCGCCAAAATTATCATGTATGTACAAAGTAATCCTGAAACCTGGCTCCACCGTCACTGCCTCAATATCATCATTCTCCATTCCCAACGCTTCACATTCACTTAAAGTGTATTGTCCAACCGGAAAATCCGCCTGGTGATCGTCCCATGCCCCACCCAGCAGCGAACCACCATACACGCTCGCCCCCACATTATCGTCATACCGGTATATCGTCGTCTTTTCCACTTCCACCAGCGGCATATAAGACAGCCACTCAAACGGAGAATTATTTGCGGATGAACCACACCCATAATCACCCTCCTCAATATATTTCTGCCAGAACAAAAGATAGGGGATGCCGTCCAGCATTGGGTCATCGTTCCATTCGGTGGGGGTAAAATCCGAATCCTCACATTGACTGGTGATGTTGTTCTCGTTGGATCCATTGCCGGCATACAGATTGTCCGGCACATCATCGTCATCCGACGCGGTGATGGCACCGCCGCATCCACTTCCACTGCTGGTTGTTGTGGTCCCCTGCAACCCACGGACGAAAGACATGCCATAAAAGGTTGCGCCCGCAGCATTGCCGTCCGGAGATATTAGCCGGAATGCCAGCCCCGGCATATAATGGCCGGGGTGATTGGCCGGTTCCGTATCAATATCATCCTCGTTCTCCGTAAATTTCACCTTAACCTGGGCCTCGTAGGAAAGTTTCCGGTCTGACCGCTCCCACAAGTCCCTTAAAAAACCTTCATCCCAGACGGCATCCCAGTCATAGGCGGCAAGGGACTCCTGCACATTCACATCTACATTATTAGCCACAAAATAGGTGTCTTCGGTTTCCGTGACTTCCAGGGCGCCCTCATCATCATTCCAGGCATGCTGGCCAAGCACACTCTCTGCATGCTGCTCAGCCGCCTCGGCATTGTAAATCATCTTCATGAACTCGGCCACATCCAAAGGCTGGTGCAGGGTGAGGTTGGCCCGGCTCTCCATGCTTGTCCCGGCGGCCACCACGCCCGTGGACTCGAGCCGGGCATACCGGCCCAGGACCACATCGGTGCCGTCCGCGATATCCACGCCGCCCGCGGGCAGCGGTGGTTTTCCCGGCACGTTTCGCAGGTCGGAAAGCGTGTTTCCGGACCTTCGTTCATAAATCAGAAAGACCTCGTCATCATAACTGCCGTCGCTATCCGCATCCGCCATAAAAGAGACCAGGCCCCGGACGTTGGGAAAACAACCCATAAAGCCGCTAGTGTTGAGCCTAATCGTTCCAGCAGCCTTATCCACCCCGAAATCAGCGGCGGTTATATCGGTTTGATTGAGGTCCACCGTGGCCACGGGAAGGGCATATGCCGCAGTGGCAACACTGCCGCTGTAAGTGATGGTATCTTTATCAGCCCCGTCGCTGATGTCGCTGATGATTACGTCCACCACCGTTCCATCTCCATTGGTGTCCACAAATTGAAGTCTTCCGGAAGCGCCTGACGTCATGGTACTTAAAATCTCATCGGGGAAATCTTCGCCAAAGGATTGCAGGGTGGTACTATCCACCGGCTCAAAGTAAAAACACCGGGCATCCAGCTCAAACCCGCCCGTTGATGTGACGGCAAAACGATCTTCCCCCGAAGAAGGAGACAGGGCGGCGATAAAATTGCCGTCATTGTTCTGATTGCCCACAAACTGCGACATGGCATAGCGCAGGCCGGATTCGGCATAATAATACGCCTGTTCGCCCAGGGCCGTACTGGCGCCGGTTCCCTGGGCCGTGTTGAGCACGGAGATCAAAGCACCGCCGAGAATGGCCAGTATGGTCATGGTAATCGCCAGACTCAGCAGTATACTGCCGGCCATGCGACGGTGACGGCTGGTGCCGGACAATATCCGCGGCCCATGGACCAGCAGCCGCGCGGCCATCCGGCCCATGATCCATGCCGCGGCCAGCAGGGCCGCCAGCCCGGCGGGAAAATGCTGCCAGAAAAACACGACCGCCACCACGGGGGCGGCCGCCCAGCCGGCCGCATACCGGGCCGGGGGATGGTCCTTGAGAAACTTCTTGATCCCGCTGCCGGCACTGTAATAAGCCCTGATCACCGATCGGCCCATCGGCATTTCTTTGAGCCGGTTGTCCCGGACATCCCGGAACAGCCGCCAGACCAGCGGGGAGTCCGGATAAAGGGTCTCCACCAGGCACAGGCCCTGGGCCGCTGTTGTGCCCGTCTGGGAAGGAGAATAGGCCTGATCAGGGGTAAAGGTGTTGCGCGGCAGAATCTCCCCTGAAAAATTCAGACTGCTGCCTTCAGGCCCCTGCATGGTAATAAAGATACGGACGGCGGCAAGGCTGCCAAGGTCGTCCGTATTGAAATCCCAGTCGTCACCGGCTTCATCAAAATATGAAAAACTGCCGCTGATGCCGGTCATCAGGTCTTCGTCGCCCAACCTTAATGTATTGTTGTCAAAAGCAAACGTTTCGCTAACCGGATTCCCGTCTTCATCCACCCGCGTCATGGCAAGCGTGGTACCATTGGCAGTGTTAATGCCGGTAAGGTTCCGCACACTCTTGCGAAAGCGGGTGAGCACGAAATCGCTCTTCAGGGCGATCTCCCCGCTTTCGTGGGTAATGACAAACCCCCGGGCGATCTGGACAATGCCGAGGCCGGCTACGGCCGTCAGCAGGGCCACGATCACCAAGGCGGCGAGCACCTCGATCAGGGTAAACCCTCTGGAAGCATTATCGTTCAGCAAACCTGATGGATGCCGGCATCGAAGGTGTTTCATGAGCTAATTCCCCGACCAGAAAATGGATGTAAGACGCCCGCCCCCGCCCTGGGAAAGGAGCGTCACTTTCAGATAAGCATCATTATCGGTGCGTTCGGTCCCCCCATGGCCATCATCAAAGGGCGGGGTTGCATACCACCTCAACGCGTAGGCGTCGTCTTGTGAATAATTGTCATCCAAATATTCTGCCACCGAATCCAGGGCATCCGCGCCGGAAGACGTCTGGGGGGTGCTAAACATCCGGCTGTGGTAATGGGCCGTCACCTGGTCCATGTTCCGGGCCAGTTGATGGACATTGCCCACCGCGCTTAGCGGCTCCCCACCGCGGATAAACACCCCATGCATGTAGGTGATCAGCATGGTGCCGAAGATGGCGGCCACCACAAGGGAGACGATCAGTTCGATCAGGGTAAAGCCTGCGCTTGTAAAGGGTTGTTTCATTGAATATAGCCGGTGGTCTGATTGATGGTTATGCCTGATGAGCTGAAACTGATTGAATCACCATTCTCGTCAATGGGCCGTCCCCATTCATCAAAAAAAACACGGCCTGAGAGGGCAAGGTCTCCTTCAATTTCGACACTTTCCAGCTCTTCGCCCGGGAAAAACAATGACTCATCGGTATCCCACGGCAGTCTTTCCAGTTCATACCCATCCCCGCTGATCACCACCCCCCATTGATCCTGCGAACTCATGGACCGGTTCCGGGCATAACGAAGATGATTTTTCACCTTTGCCAGCATCGCCGATTCTGAAGCCGTTGTTTCGGTATTCATACTGCTCACCACCACCACAGCAGCCAGGATCCCCAGAATCAGCAACGCGGCAATCACCTCGATCAGCGTGAATCCGGCATGGTAAGATGGTTGTTGTCTGTGCATGGTGGCAATCCTATGAGGTTATTGTCGTAACTTCTTATAGGATAAGCCATGCAAGAGAAGAAAGTCAAGGAAAAACCAGTGGTTGACGGAGTGAAAAGGGCCGGGAAAAAGGGCGGGACAGACGGATGGAAACCAGTCGCAGGTGCCGTATCTTCTTGAAACCGTGTCCTTTTTCCGTGACCCGAAACAACAGTTATGGTATGAAGAAATATTCGGATTTGTTTCGAATTTCGAATTTCGTGCTTTTGCGCCTTACCGGCGTAGCCTTTTATCTCTGACCTGGCCCAGAGGACCAGGTTTTATTGACTGAATAAAACCAACCATGGCACAAAAAAAAACCTTCATCGCGATCGTAGGGGGCGGACCGGCCGGGCTGATTGCCGCGCTTTATCTGGCCCGGCTGCCGGACACCCGGATCGTGGTTTATGAAAAGAACCCAAAGGCCGCTTATGCGGCCACGCCCTGCGCCGAGGGCATTTCCCTGCATACCCTTCAAAAACTGGAAGCCGACACCGGCTTTTGTTGCACACCGTTTATTGCCCGCTCCGTGGAGGGTATCCGGGTCATCTTTCCTGACAATGCCACCTGCATCTACAATGAGCCCGGCGCGACCCTGGACCGGGATGCCTGGCAGCGCGCGATGGCGGACGAAGTCAAAAATAGAGGCATTGAGATTCTTTACAATACGCGCATTCGCAAGATTAACGACCTTGAAGCCAACTTTATTATCGGCGCGGACGGGCCGGCCTCACGGGTGCGGGCCGCCATGGGAGGCCGGGTGGACATGGTGCCGGCCTGCCAGTACCGAATGCGGCTGAACCGGGCGGTGACCTGTTTCGAGTTTTATTTTCACCCCATGTTTCATCATCATGGCCGCCACAAAACCGGATACGGATGGGTGTTTCCCCGGGACGACGTGTGCAATGTGGGCGTCAAAGGCCCCTTTCGGCTGCTGGACCGGTTTATTGATACCTGGCGCATTGACGGCGAAATTCTTGAAAAAGCCGGTGCCCCCATTCCCATCAACGGCAGCGTTTTTGAAAACAGCCGGATGTTTCTGATCGGGGATGCGGGCGGAATGCCCAATCCCCTGACATTCGGTGGGCTGTCGCCGATTGTCCATTGTGCGGATTTTCTTTGCCGGGCCATTAACGCTGGACGGCCGGGGGTTTACACGGACCTGATCAGGAAAAACCATTTTTTTCCGCCCTACTGGACCGGCAAGAAGGACCTGTTTTACGATGATGCCCTGATGAACCGGATGGGAACGATCTATGACGGGTGCCGCATCTATCCGCCCTCTTTTCGGCTGATTGCCCGGACCCTGAAGCATCCCGGTTTCTGGCGTCACAATCTCCGACTGGTGCGCCATCTCCGGCGGATCAAGCGGGTGTCGTGGTAACGGCACCCCCTGTAACGGCATTGTTTCTTTGCCGGTGATGTGGTATAGATATAAAAACAGGCAATTATCCGGAAATTGATTGCCATCGAGGGGCGGCCATTGAACTTTAAGACAATCTTTGGCGTCTCCTGAGCATCTGGCGGCATTGAAAATATTTGCGCTGAAAAACAACCCGGACCGGGCATTCCGGGAAATGGCGGATTTGCAGTTCCTGATCTCGCTGCCGAACATTGACATGGAGGCCATAAAGCCCTATTTTCAAAAATATGACCTGATGGATCAATTCTATGCGCTACACAACACACTCAAAAACAAACCCGAAAGCAGAAATGATGCTTGATCTTGAGACCGATTTGCCGGTCGGTGCCGACGATGTCAACCGATTAAATGCGCTTCATTTCCAGCCGGATCTGACTCTGGCGGAATATATCGAATTTCTGGAAACAATCGGCGCATTTTCAACCCGCAAGCCCGACCCGGTTATTTTTAACGATATTTTTGAACTTTAAGGACATACCCGCATGATAAGCAATGAAATGAAGGCCGTGATCAACTTTCTGCAAAAAGGCAAGGACGCGACCCCCGCGGACGTGAGTCCGGAGATGATGCGCAAGGGGTTTGAACAGATGGCCGCACTGAACAAGCCGCCCGACGAAGGGGTCTACAAACCCGATACGGTGGCCGGGGTGCCCGTGGAATGGGTGGCGTTTCCCGAGACCCTGGAAAACCGGGTCATGGTTTATTTTCACGGCGGTGCTTATGCGGCCGGGTCCATGAACACCCACCGCAATCTCTGCGGCCGGCTGGCAAAGGCCACGGCAATGACCGTGCTGATGGTGGATTACCGGCTTGCGCCGGAAAACCCCTTTCCGGCGGCCCTGGAAGATGCCGTGGCGGTCTATCGCTGGCTGATTTCCGATCATGGCATGGCATCCGATAACCTTGTCATGGCCGGCGACTCGGCGGGCGGCGGCCTCACCCTGGCGGCCCTGCTGAAACTCAAGGAAGACGGCGATCGGCTTCCGCGCGCGGCCGTTTGCATGTCGCCGTGGACGGACCTGGCCCTGACCGGCGATTCCATTAAAACCAGGGCCGATGACGATCCCTTTATCATTGCCGATGCCATCGGCAAGTTTGCCGGGCTTTACCTGAATGTGGCGGACCCGAAAAACCCGCTGGCCTCACCGCTGTACGGCGATCTTTCCGGGCTGCCGCCCCTGCTGATTCAGGTGGGCGAACGGGAATGCCTTCTGGACGATTCCCGCCGGCTGGCGGAAAAGGCCGAGGCCGCCGGCGTTCCGGTCAAACTGGAGGTATGGGAGGGAATGGTTCACGTCTTCCAGATATTCGCCGGCGTTGCCCCAGAAGGTGCTCAAGCTATCGACAATATTGCTGAATTTTTAAAATGACGGCTTCGTAAAAAGCTTTTTACGAGTACATCAAAACAGGTTGAAGCAAAAAGAGGCTTTTCCCATGACCACTTCCATACCCAGCACCAAAATCGTCTGCACCATCGGGCCGGCCAGCGGTTCCGCGGACATGATCCGCCAGCTCATCGATAACGGCATGCGTGTTGCCCGGCTGAACTTTTCCCATGGTACCCATGCGGACCATGCTGAAAAAATTGGCATCATCCGAGAGGTGTCGGCCGCCGCCAATAAGCCCGTGGCCATTCTGCAGGATCTGGCCGGCCCCAAAATCCGGACCGGCGCCATTGCCGAACCGGGTATACGGCTTGAACCGGGGCACCGCATCACCCTGACCACGGATCCGGATGCGGCAAATGACACGGCAAACCAAGAACGAATCACCGTATCCTATTCACGTCTCACCGAGGATGTCAGGCCAGGGGACCGGATACTGCTGGCAGACGGGTTGATGGAGCTGAGCGTCGCCTCGGTGTCTGAAACCGACATTGCCTGCGATGTTATCACCGGCGGCGTTTTGACATCCCACAAGGGCATCAACCTGCCCTCCAGTTCCATCGGCATTTCCTCCATCACCGACAAGGACAAAACCGACCTGGCATTCGGGCTGGATCAGGGCGTGGACTTTGTGGCACTTTCCTTTGTGCGCAGTGCCGTTGACGTTGAAACCGTAAAAGACATTATTCAGCAGGCGGGCAGACAAACGCCGGTGATTGCCAAAATTGAAAAGCACGAAGCCATTCAAAACCTTGATGGCATTCTCGAAGAAGCCGACGGTATCATGATCGCCCGTGGCGACCTGGGCGTGGAAATCCCGCTGGAGGATGTGCCGGTGATCCAGAAACGCCTGATCCGGCAGGCCAACCAGGTAAACAAACCCGTTATCACTGCCACCCAGATGCTGCGGTCCATGGTGGATTCTCCCCGGCCCACCCGGGCGGAAGCCTCGGATGTTGCCAATGCTGTTATGGACGGCACCGATGCCGTGATGCTGTCCGAGGAAACGGCCAGCGGCAATTACCCGGTTCAGGCGGTCCGCTACATGGCCCGTATCGTGGAAAATGCGGAAAAAGCCTGTCCCGCGGACCATTATAAAACCCTGATACCGGCAAAGGAGATATCCGATTCCGTTACTTACTCGGCGTGCGTCCTGGCTGACCACCTGGATGCGGCGGCCATCCTGGCGCCCACCCGGTCCGGCCGGACAGCCATCGCCCTTTCCCGGCTCCGGCCCCGGCAACCGGTTTTTGCCTTTACCCCGGACGAAAGCGTGCTCAGGCGCTTATCCCTGTATCGAGGGGTGTACCCGCGGCTGAACGAGAATTTCCGGGATACGGATATCATGATCGAAAACGCTACAACTATCCTCAAAAAGGCAAACAACTTATCCAAGGATGATATAACGGTCATCACCTCCGGCCATCCCCTTTGGGTGCCGGGGACCACCAATATGATCCGGGTCAAAACCATTGAATAAGACAGGGGGCTTTTCATGAAGACAGCCAAATTCACAGCAATGTCCAGATACCCAGCAAACACGGCCGTCTTAACCGTTACAGGGCTGCTCACGTTGATTCTTGCGGGCATGACGGGTTCGGGGTGTGCACCGGTCCGTCAATCTTCCCCGTCAACCGCGGCCAGTATTGCGCCGCAGGATGCCACCTTCTGTGTAATGCCATTTTTTAAAGGGCGGCACCCGGAACAGACCGATCGGTCTCTGGAGCGAACCTTCACCTGTCCCCTGGCCGAACTGTCCGTGAATAACAAAACCCTGGTTGATGAGGCCAACCGGATTGTTTACCAGCAGGTGCATCAAGCCATGGCAGATCGGTTCAAGGGACGGGTGGCGTCCATCGATGCCACTCGTCCAGTGCATGACCGACTCACCGCCGAATGCAACGGGGAAACCATCCGCTCCCTTGCCCAGGCCCTCGGGGAAAACCTTAAGACCGATTATGTCGTGGCCGGCACGGTTTGGCGGTTCCGGGAACGGGAAGGGTACGCCCTTTCTGCCCAGCAGCCCGCCTCCGTAGGATTTGCCGTGTTTCTGCTGAACGTGAAAGAATCCAAGATTATCTGGACCGGCGTATTCAACCGGACCCAGCAGGCGTTGAGCGATAATCTGCTTAATGCCGTGAGTTTTTTCAAGCAGGGCGCCAAATGGCTGACCGCCAGGGAATTGTCAAGGGTGGGGGTTGCCGAGGTTTTCAACCGCTTTCCAATTCGGGGGCAGGATCAAAAAAACCGGTCCGATAAATAGCCCGTTTGATTGGCGGGGACTTTTTTTACCCACGAATGACGGCTTCGTAAAAAGCTTTCAGCGCCACGCGCGGCGTTTTCGCAGAAAGTAACGTGCGCTTGGGTCGACTTTTTTACCGTGATTGCTTTAAACAACCCTTTTTTCAATCATACTTTTCTTTGCTCGCCCAAAGAAAAGTATGCAAAAGAAAGGGCGCCCCGCAGCTTGGCCTTCGGCTTCCCTCGCAGGAACGGTTTTTTCGGCGCGGGCAGAAACTCGTTCACCTGC
>JAXHVL010000168.1:0-5362 GCA_034189225.1 Thermodesulfobacteriota bacterium | reverse complement strand
TGCAGCGCAGCCGAGCAGGGGCGGTTTTTTCAGAAGACGCGGGCAGACTGTTTGAGCAGACGAGGCTTACCGCATCTGTACAAAATGACAGGCGAGTTTCTGCCCGCGCCGAAAAAACCGTTCCTGCGAGGGAAGCCGAAGGCCAAGCTGCGGGGCGCCCTTTCTTTTGCATACTTTTCTTTGGGCGAGCAAAGAAAAGTATGAATGAAAAATGGGTTGTTTAAAGCAATCACGCTAAAAAACTCGATCCAAGCGCACGTTCCTTACTGCAAAAACACCGCAGCGGGGTTGGTCGCTTTTCACGAAGCCGTCAAGGTTATAATAATTAAAAAAGGCCGCGCTTACAACACGCGGCCTTTTTAAAACTATCGCCCGGCAGGTTCTGCCGAACAGATTACTACCGGATTAATGACCTGTCAGCAGCCCGGTAACGGTTGCCGTCATCGGTGATGCAAAGATCAGAATCAGGGACACAACCAGCGCATAAATACAGAGCGACTCGATCATGGCCAGACCGATGAGCATGGTAACGGTGATTTTACCAGAAGCTTCGGGGTTTCTGGCAACGCCCTCTGCAGCAGCCTTGAGGCCGAGGCCCTGAGCGATCCCGCAACCGAAGGCAGCGATGGCAATCCCAAAACCTGCTGCTGTCACACATGCGATAAAAAACTGTAATGCTTGAGCTTCCATTTACATTTCCTCCTTCACTAAACAGATTAAAAGTTCTTCTTCCTTTTTCCCATAAAAAAACTTTATAAAAACTGATATTCAATCAGGTTTCCGCTTTATTAATGCGCGTGCTCCATGGCGCCGGTAAAGTACATCACCGAAAGCAGAAAAAACACAAACGCCTGTACAAATGCTACAAAGATACCCATGGCCATGATCGGTACTGGTGCAAGATAGGCACCGGCAAGCATAAAAAGGATTATAAGAACAGATTCATGGCCCATCATGTTGCCGAACAGACGGAACGTAAGGGACAGCACCCGCGCCAGGTGGCCGATCACTTCGATGGGGAAAATCAGCGGGGCCAGCCACCATACCGGACCGAGAAAGTGCTTGATATACGCAGCACCGTGATATTTGATACCGATGTAATGGGTAAATACAAACACCACAAGAGCGCAGGACAGGGGGGTGTTGATACTGGCCGTTGGCGGAAAGAAACCCGGCACCAGGCCGATAAGGTTGGCCAGCGCGATGTAAAGCGCAATGGTCGCAGCCAGGGGAAAAAACCACCGCCCCTCGTCTCCGGTCACGCTGACCATGAACTCTTCAATGCCCGACACCACGACTTCCAGAAAATTCTGCCCCTTGGTGGGCACGATCTGAATTTTCCGCGTGCCGATAACACCCACCGCGATCAGAATCGCCATGACCACCCATGAATAGATGACATGCACATTTGCATGGGCGAAATCACTAAACCCAAGCGCCTCAAACAACTTCACGAAAAAAAGATATGGATGTTCCACTTATACCGCCTCCCTGAATAATATTTTCTTGATTTCACAAAGGGTTACCAGAAACAGACTTGCCACGACGACCGACAGCCCGGCCACAAGCCCGAGCGGGTCAACCGCATGGGTTGCTATCAGAACAAACAGAACCAGCCCGCTGGCGATAAACCGCATGTAATATTTGGCCAGAATCATGTTGCTGGAAGGAATCTGATGCCGGGCAAAAGCTTTTTTCACGGTCCGCGCCATTAAATGAAAATTAACAGTGACGATCAGCCCCCCGCATATCAACCCTGCGGCCACCTTCACGTCGCCGTAAATCAGGCCTGCCATCGCCAGTGCGCCGAACAGAATCCAGTTACTGCGGCTCACAAAACGAATGATCCCCTGTTCTGTCTTTCCAACATTATGGTTCATGGTTGTATCCATGCTTCTATCACCTGCAGAGAGCTTCACTTTCCGTCTTTCTTTTCCTTAGTTGGCTTTTCCTCAGGCGATTTGTCCGACCGTTTTACCTTGTCCATCGCGTGGAAAATATTCCGGAATCCCGCCGCGATCCCCAGCCCGAGGAACACAAAGGTCAATACGGGCTGAGTGCCGAACCTGCCATCCAGGTAAATCCCCAGAAACAGCCCGATAAATATTGCCAGGACAATGGAAAACCCCAGACTGCTGTAATACGCCAGCTCCTTTATGGACTGCTTCGTATCATCTTTCATGGCAAACCGCCAATAAAAACGCTACCAATAACACAACCGACATCTCCAAGTCAACAAAAATCGTTTTTTCCTGCCGGCAAATTTGATAAAGACATCACCGCACCGCAATCCACCCTTCGGCACTATCACCCGTCACAGTTCCGATCAATGCTGCTTCCACACCTTCGGCCCGCATGGCCGCCACACAATCGGCCGCCTGTTCCGGTGTCACCGCCACCAACAGGCCGCCCGAGGTCTGGGGGTCGAACAGCAAATCCACCAGCGGCACATGCAACCCACTGTCAATCCCGACCCGGGGTTCAAAATACTTCCTGTTGGCATAACAACCGGCTGGCACCAGACCCATTTCCGCAAAGGACAGGGCATTTTCCAGAAACGGCACGTCCGCAGTGATGATCTCCATCTGCCGGTGGCTTGCGCCAGCCATCTCCAGAAGATGGCCACAGAGACCGAAGCCCGTCACATCGGTACACGCGCTCACATCATAACGGGTCATGACCCCGGCGGCGGCCTTGTTGAGATCGGCCATTGTTTCGGTAAAAGCCGAAATGGTGGCGTCTTGCGCAAGGCGGGCCTTGACCGCCGTGGCAATTACGCCGGTCCCCAGGGGCTTGGTCAAAATGATGCGATCGCCCGTCCGGGCGCCGCTGTTGGCGTAAAAACGGTCCGGATGGACGAGGCCGGTGACAGAAAGCCCGTATTTCAATTCCTTATCGTCCACACTGTGGCCGCCCACCAATACGGCACCGGCCTCGTGGATTTTTGCCAGCCCGCCGGCCAGGATGGATTCCAGAACGGAATTGGGAAATTCACCGCAGGGAAAGCACACGATATTCATAGCGGTTTTCGCCACCCCGCCCATGGCGTACACGTCGCTCAGGGCGTTGGCCGCGGCGATCCGGCCGAAATCATAAGGACTGTCCACCACCGGGGTAAAAAAATCCAGCGTCTGCACCAGCGCCGTGTCCGCGTCGATGCGGTATACGCCCGCATCATCACTGGTTCCCAGGCCCACCAGCAAATCGGGGTGGGTTTGCGGGCCAAGGCTCTTTACAACCTGGTCCAGATCCACCGGACCGATCTTGCCCGCTCACCCGGACGCCCTGACCTTCTGGGTCAGTTCGTAATTGATTTCCGCTTTTTTGTTCATTTTTGCAGACTTTTCCAGTCAATCATCCGTGAATCAAACACCGGCCCGTCCTTGCACGCATGAAGATAAGGCATTGATCCTTTATTGACAGGCACCGCGCATCCAAGACACGCGCCGATGCCGCACGCCATCATAGTCTCAAAAGAAATCTGGCACGGGATGCCATATTGCCGTGCAATCCGGTCCAGGGCAGCGATCATCCCCAATGGCCCGCAGGCAAAAACCATATCCGGTGCCGATGCATTGCCCGCCAGGTCGTTAATCAGAACGTCCGTCACCAATCCTTTTTCACCATCACTGCCATCTTCCGTGGCCACCCGCACGGCCATGCCGGTTTCCGCAAACCGGTCGCGGCAGAGAATATCCGTTTCAGTGGCGCCGCCCAGGTACACCGTGTTGTTTTCCATGCCGACCCCGGCTTCGGCCAGACGCTCGGCAAGAAACACCAGCGGCGCCACGCCCACGCCACCGCCCACCATGGCGGTCCGCCCCAGACCGCTTCCGGTTTCAAACCCCTTGCCCAATGGCCCGACCACATACAGAAAACCCCCGGCCTGCAACGCAGCCATCTCCCGGGTCCCCTTGCCCACAACCTTATACAACAGGGTAATGCCGTGTTCTTTGTGGCACCGGTGAATGGAAAAAGGCCGCGCCAGAAACGCCCCTTCGCCGCCATCCGTTCGAATCATCACAAACTGTCCCGGTTCAGCATCCGCGGCGATATCCGGGCAGGCGACATCCATCCGGTAATAAGGACCACCGACACAGTGATTAACCGTCATCTCAGCTTTTTGTCGAATCATGTGCATCTCCCGCAGACAGACCCCGCCCGTCAGTCCGTGTCCGATGGTGTTGCGGTGTTGGCCGGGAATATCAGTTTTCTGAGCAACGGCGAAAAAATATACATCAGCGTGTTTTTCACCCATTGCCGGTATTCGTCGCTTGCCGGTGTCATGTTCATAATCCTGGCCTGGCAGGTATCCGCGCCCAGATAAATCACCACCAGATTGTTAAAACTGCTGATAAACGCACTGAGCTCTTCCGAAGAAGCCCGAAGGGTGATCAGGTCCTCGAAATTTTTCCGTACCCTGGTGAGCACGTCCGGCACATAATCATAACCGGGAATGTTGATGGGATCGTCCTGAATCACCGAATTGATGGCCAGTATTTTCATGGATTCGGGATTGCTGAAATGATAATCCAGAAACCGGTCAATGAACAGCCGGAGCCCTTCTTCCGGCGGCAGTTTATCAAGGCCTTCAAACCAGGACACATTGGCGGCATAAAAAGATTCGCAGGCCTCCCGCACCACCGCTTTAAACAGGTCCGCCTTTGCGGGGAAATAATACCGGATCAGCGGATGATCAAATCCGCCTTCGGCGGCGATCATCCGCATGGTGGCGGCTTTGTATGGATGGCCGGCAAACACCTTCCGCGCGGCCGAAAGAATTTTCTCCCGGGTAACGTCGCTTTTTCTTGTGGTTAGCGACTTATCGCCTGTTTCCGAATATTTATTTTCATCTCTCATGGATTGTCAGTTTAAAGGGTCCAATAAACCATGTCAAGACCGTCCGCTATTCAGACCGGCCGCGCCGTCGACGTGTCCCGGCTTCCAGAAAACATGGTGCTTGTACGCATCCTTGATGCATTCGTAAAAAGCGGCTTACCCCGCTTTGCAGTGTTTTTGCAGAAAGCAATGTGGGCTTGGATCGACTTTTTTATTCATACTTTTCTTTGCTCGCCCAAAGAAAAGTATGCAAAAGAAAGGGCGCCCCGCAGCTTGGCCTTCGGCTACCCTCGCAGGAACGGTTTTTTCGGCGCGGGCAGAAACTCGTTCACCTGCGGTGCTTTTGTAGGGGCAACCCCCTGTGGTTGCCCATCAGTCGGGCGGCCACAGGGGGCCGCCCCAACAATGTCTGCCCGCGTCTTCCGAAAAAACCGCCCCTGCTCGGCTGCGCTGCAAGGGGCGAGGCACGTGTTGCTGTTCAGTTGTTTCAGCAGACTGAAAAACATGGTAATAAACTGAAAAA
>JAXHVL010000167.1:0-4939 GCA_034189225.1 Thermodesulfobacteriota bacterium | reverse complement strand
TGAACCAGGGAGGCTCTAACCCTAATATCTTTGTGTATAATGTTTTATCGTCCATGAAATTATTTATATCGAAAACGCTATATATTGTATAGACCCATTAGAATGTCGGATGAGCCAAAAATAATAACGATTTATTGCGGCAAGCGCGATAATGCGGGCAGGCGGCGCGAACGGAGGCAGTTGAGCGGTTCCCTGCTCTCACCTTTGTTCTCGCCGCAGGCGGCTCGAACAAACGTTCGAGCGGACATTGGCCCCACACAGAAATTGCGCCAACTGCCCGCAATTTCTGCGCCGGGCCAATGCCGCTCAACTGCCGCCGTTATACTCAACATACTCAATAGAACATGTGAAGGAACAGGACCACACATTGAAAAAAACCGCTGCAATTGGAGAAGGCCACAGATGGATTTATGAAAATCTTATCGAGCGCCTTCAAAACACGGATATTACCACTTCAGCAAAGCATCTTGGTCTTGCCCTGAATGATGCCGGAGAAGCCAAGATCCCGTTTTTGGGTGTGACTTACCTGATATCCAATGAGGGCGTACGACGCTCGGATGGCAAAGGGTTCAAGGATGCGATTGGGAGTGTATTAATTCACTATATTTTGAAAGGCTGTAGCAGCCGACCGGCTGAAAAATTTGTAACTTTTGCGGAACTTGCCGGACCTCTGTTCAAACAGGGTAGTTATTCCAGCAGCGCATTAGAGCGACCTATCATAAAGCGGTTCCAGGGACGCGTTCCGGAATTATGCGAGGTGGCGGCATCTTATGGCGGCCGCAAAGGAGGAGAAGCAGGCTTAGGCTCGGTGAGTTTTATTTTTGATTTGCTTCCGCACATTTTATTACAACTTATTTTCTATGACCGAGACGATGAGTTTCCTGCGAGGGCAACCCTGTTGTTCGATCTCAACTCGACTCAAATTATCGATTTTGAAGTTTTGGCCGTACTTGTGACCATATTTGTTCAGACTCTTACGAAATCTAACATGGCCTATTAAATAATCGTATAACATTGCAGTTCAAAGGGACAGCAAGGGCCAGGCCACTTTGAAAAGAAGTGGGTCAGCAAATATTGCAACATTTATAAGGGGCAGTGTTAGCCCTTGCCGCCCCTGAGCAGCCCGTTATCGCGCCGAGCAAAGCTCGGCGTATCTTGCAGGGTGACCCGCCTTTGCTGATGTAATGGCGAGGCAGGAAGTCCCTGTCGGGAAGGCGCCAGTAATGACGCCTGTAAGGGTTAGCCATCCACCCGTATCGAGCCTTGGGCCCATGGCGGAGTCACCGGTATGATCGGTGGCGAACAAGATGGCCTAAGCGTAGGCAGAGAATCCTGTAGGCCCCCGGAACAGGTCCGGGGCCGGCTCCGGGGTGATCGCGCACCCTGAAGTGCTGGTACAGCTTCGAAATTGCAATTGCGGACGCCGAGGGTTTTAACGTACACCGAAGGCAATACAGAAGCATCCGTTTTGGCGAGGATGTGGAGGTCCGCCGGAGTCATCATGCCATGGCATGTAGGAAGAGATGCGTCGGAGAACTCGGGAAGCCCCAGTGGCTCCAGGGATATTCCAGGAAACATCGGAGAAACGATGCCAACAGACCCTTCACAGGTAGAAGAGAGAAAGCCTTGGTGGGCGGCTTGTTGGACGGAGGGCCGTCAACAGCCGCTAGAAGCCGATGGGGTGTCTTATCAGGCATATTACTCGGAGGTGGGGAAAGCCCGCTACATGGGGAAGGACCTGACGGAAGTACGCAGCCCGCAAAGGAAACTCGCACCGGACAAAGTAGGGCTGGATAACACGAGCCAACCTCACTGCGGGCAATAGCAATTGGATATTGTTACGGGTAATCTGCAATATCCGCGCGACTGCGAGTGCAACAGAGGAACCGGATGCGGGAAAACCGCACGTCCGGGTCTGTGTGGGGGGCGCCGGGTAACCGGCGTTCCTACCACCGATATGCTTCAAAACGCTCTGTGAAGAAGTTAACAGCTTAAAGCAGCATAGGGACAAAGAATGATTGAGATAAAATCAAGTATTAAAAAGCGAAAAGAATTCAATGATGATGATCTCGTTTGTTACTGTTTTGAGTATACGAAAAAAGATATTGAAAATGATTTCGATGAAAATGAAAGATCTATCATTTATGAAAAAATAGTCTTTGAGAAAAAGGCTGGCGGTTGCAATTGCGCTTCAAAGAATCCAAGTGGCAAATGATGTTTATCTGATGTTCACCAGGTGGTGGAATCATACAAAAAGAAAAGAGGCATATAACCACGCCACTCACACGGACTCGCAAGGGCGTCCGCCTTTTGCTTTGGCATAGTTTGGTGTTGAACTCACTTTAGCGAAGTCCGCAAACCCTGCTCGCCGGTTGTGGCGGACGTTATCCAGCGTATCCATCTGATTCTATACAAAAAAATATAGGTTGACACCCGATACGTTATGCGTTACACTACAAGAAATGATTAAAAAATTTAAGCATAAAGGGTTAAAAAAACTATTTGAATCTGGACTTGTTACTGGGATTCAACCTCAGCATGATACAAGGATCAGGCGAATTTTGGCACTCCTTGAAACTGCCGATACAATAGAAGATATGGATTTACCCGATCTTAACCTACATGAGCTTAAAGGAAACAGGAAAGGAACATACGCCGTTAAAGTGAGTGATAATTGGCGGATTACATTTCAGATTTCTGGCGGCGATGTTTTTGATGTTGATTATGAGGACTATCATTAACAGGAGATCATCATGAGTATGTACAATCCTCCTCACCCAGGCGAAATAATAAAGGAGTTTTGTGTTGAGGCCTTGAATTTAACTATAACTGATGCTGCAAAAGCCTTGGGAGTTACTAGGAAAACTTTTTCGTCTTTATTAAATGGTCGATCAGGTATCAGCCCTGAAATGGCCCTTAGGCTTTCCAAAGTTTTCGGTCGTTCACCTGAAGGCTGGCTTAAACTTCAGCTACAGTATGATTTGTGGCAAACTCAGCAGAATGTAGATTTAAAACACTTAAAGAGTTTCAAAGCTGCTTAATTTATTATTAATATTTATGATAACCAATAAGTTCAGGGTGATTACCAGGGCCATGGCATTCTGGTAGTCCTTTTGAAAATTGGGGAATTCCGGGGACGGAATTCCGGGGACAGTATCTCTATTTTTCTTGACATATAAAACGGTCGGGGGTGTTTTGTCTTCATGGCAAGAGTGGTGGCAGAAGGAATGCCGCACCATATCACGCAGCGCGGGAACAGGCGTCAGCCGACCTTTTTTACCGATGATGATTATCAGGCCTATATCGACCTGATGGCGGAGTGGTGCGGGACGTATGATGTGGCCATATGGGCGTATTGTTTAATGCCCAACCATATCCATCTGATTGCCGTGCCTGAAAAAGCTGAGAATCTCAGGCTTGCCATCGGGGAGGCCCATCGCCGTTATACCCGGCGTATCAATTCCGGTGAAGGGTGGCGCGGTCATTTGTGGCAGGAGCGGTTTTCTTCATTCGTCATGGATGAGCGATACCTGATTGCCTGTGTGCGGTATATCGAAAACAATCCGGTTCGGGCAAGAATAGCAACGTTTCCGGAAAAGTGGCCTTGGAGCAGTGCGTTGGCCCACATGGTGGGGAAAAACGATAAGCTTGTGAATGTGGAACCCGTGCTTTCGATCATAAGCGGTGACTGGCGGCAATTTCTGGCAGGGGCATTTTCCAATGAAGAACTGGAAGATATCCGCAAACATTCACGAACCAGCAGACCGCTGGGAAGCTCGGCCTTTGTGGCGGAATTGGAACATAAACTGGGCAGAAAGCTGAAACCGCAAAAACCGGGAAGAAAACGAAAAGAGAAATAAATAGAGATACTGTCCCCGGAATTCTGGAAATTTGAACGTTAACCATCTTTAATCAAGTCAGTGGAAGCCCTGGCTGCTTCTGGCTTCCGCCGTTCGCAGTATAAAATTCCTTGACATTCGGTCTTTATTTGGTATCATAAAAAGCTTGGAGGTGATCAAATGAATATGATAAACGACATTAAACCTGTCACTTATTTAAAATCTAAGGCCGCAGATCTCTTGAATCAAATAAACGAAACCCATCGTCCTGTAATTATAACTCAGAATGGGGAACCCCGAGCAGTCCTTCAAGATCCCAAAAGCTATGAAGATATGCGGAATGCTATCGGCCTGTTAAAACTGATTTCGCAGGGTGAGAATGATGTGCGAAATGGTCATGTAAAAACGCAAGAGAACGTTTTCAAAGATCTTAAAGATTCATTAAAGCAAAGCTGAGATGACTTCAGAGTATAAAGTTATTTGGGCCAATGTGGCAGAAAATGATTTAAAGAATATTATTGCATACATCGCAGAAGATAGCCCTCAAAATGCTTTAAACATTCTAAATAATATACGACAAAAAGCTTCCTGTCTATACGCTTTACCCGAAAGAGGCAGAATTGTTCCAGAGCTTCAAGACCAAGGGATAGTCCAATATAGGGAATTAATCATTTCACCTTGGAGATTGATTTACCGAATTTTTGAGCGGAAAGTATATGTATTATCCGTTATCGATTCACGCCGGAATGTTGAAGACATCCTACTAAAAAGATTTATTAATAAAACATAGAACTGCGAACAAAAAAAGGATTAGTCCCGAGTCGAGCGAAGCGAGTGCTCGGGACTAATCCATGGTTCAAGAGGCGGGGCCGTTGCGGGACATAGGGGAAAAGCTCGGTGGGTTCCGGTGAATTTCTTTTGATCGGACGCTGAGAAAAAGCGCTAAAACATTTAAAACTTCCGTCAATCAGCCGTTTTCATTATTTATTTTCCATTATTTTCCATCAATATTTCCGGTTACGACGCTAAAAATCGGGTTTTGGGCAAACGGGTAGTGTTGGAGGCCGCCTGATGATCGTTTCAGGCCCTCCTGATGGTTA
>JAXHVL010000166.1:0-12067 GCA_034189225.1 Thermodesulfobacteriota bacterium | reverse complement strand
TATTAAATTCGAAACACGAAGGCACGTGATTCTTGAACTCACCCTTCGTGTTCTTCGTGAGCTTCGTGGTTCATTTGAGCTGATATTTATTACCACGAAGAGCACGAAGGGCACGAAGATAAATGCATCGCATTGATGCCCCGGAACACTCCGGTATCTGTTTTGGTCATTGGAGCATTTGCTATTCGGATTTGTTTCGAATTTCTAATTTCGAATTTCGTGCTTTGCGCCTCACCGGCATAGCCTTTTATCGCTGACTTGGCCCAGAGGACCAGGTTTTATTGACTGAATAAACATATGCAGACAAACCGGACAGGCTGGAAAGCCCTCATACTGGCCGCTGGATTCGGCACGCGGCTGCTGCCCTATACGCGGCATACGCCCAAGCCCCTTTTTACCATCAATAACCGCCCGCTTCTCGATATTATCATTGACCGATTAATACGGTCCGGTTGTGGCGGTATTATCATCAACACCCATCACCTGGCCGACCGCATTGAATCCTTTCTGGCATCACAACAATATCAGGTGCCGGTTCACACCCGGTACGAACCCGAAATCCTCGGTACCGGCGGCGCCATGCGGAACGTTGCGGATATTCTGGACGAACAGCCGTTCATGGTGATCAACAGCGACATTTATACGGATATCAATCTGGCGGATGTTTATGTCAATCATGAGGCTCAGGAGGCACCGGTGACCCTGGTGCTGCATGATCATGCGACCTTCAATTCCGTTTTTGTGGACAAAGAAGACTGCATAACAGGCTTTGCCGGCAAGGCGACCGCCGCCCCCGCACCGGATGCACGATGCCTGGCCTTTACCGGCATCCATGTCATGGATCCGGGCGCCCTGGCCTACATCCCGAAAGATCCGGCCAATGTGGACATTATCGGCGTATACAGGGACATGATCCAGACGGGCATTCCGCCCAGGGCCCAAGTGGTGGAGAATCACCATTGGCATGATATCGGCACCCCCGTTGCATACCGTCAAACGGCGTTTGACCGGATGGCGCGGGCGGCTCTGGAAATCGCTTTCGGCGAAACCGGCAACTATACCGTATCGTCCGTGGCCCCGGACGGGGCTGATACCCGCTGGTACCGGATCGCCGGTGAAAAAGGCACCCTGGTGGCCTGTGATAGAGGGATACGGGCATCCTATGACACCACCGAAGCCGAATCCTTTTTCCGGATCGGCAGGCACCTCTACAAGACCACGGGTGCCGTGCCGCGGATTTACCTGGCAGACGGTTTCGCCGGGCTGATCTTCATGGAAGACCTCGGGGATATTCACCTCCAAACCACAATCCGCGGCAATAAAAATACAGATATCATCAGCAGCCTCTATCAAGTAGTAATCGACCGACTGGTGGAACTCGCAACTGCGGGTTATGAAGGGTTTGATCCGGCCTGGGCCTGCCAGACACCCGCCTATGACAGATCGCTTATCCTTGAAAAGGAGTGCGATTATTTTGCCCGGGCCTTTCTCATGGATTACCTTGGCATGGCGGACATGACCGCGGACCTTGCCGGCGAGTTCGAGCGCCTTGCGGACATGACCATTGCCTTTGCCGTGGAGGGGCTGATGCACAGAGACATGCAGTCCCGGAACATTCTGGTCAAAGACAATCAGCCCTATTTCATCGACTTCCAGGGCGCCCGCTCCGGCCCGATTCAGTATGACCTGGCCGCATTGCTGATCGATCCCTATGCCGCCCTGCCGGACCCCCTTAAACACCAGCTGGTGAGCTACTACCGGCAAAAACTCACCCGGAAAATGCCCTTTGATGAAGCATTTTTCAACACCGGGTATGCCTGTTGCGCCGTCACCCGAAATCTTCAGATCCTCGGTGCCTTTGGCTTTCTGACATGCCGGAAAAACAAACCCTGGTTCAGCGCCTACATTCCCCACGCCGCAGCCGGCCTTTTATCCCGTCTTAAACACCTGGAAAACGTCACGAACACGGCATTTCCCCGCCTGACCGCGGTTACCGGGGAAGCCCTGACAAATATCCGGGATAAGTATTGACACAATCACCGGCATTTGATAGCTGATATCAGATAACCCGATGCACAGGCAGTTGATATTGAACCTTTTGGATGTCATCGACTTGACCGGAAACGATATACATGTATACGGAAAACTACATTAATTCACTGCAAGCGGAACTGCTGGAGCTGGTGGAGAACCGGCTGACCCCCGCGGCCATGCGCTATGGATACAGCGACGCCCCCCTTGAGACCAACATCAAGTGGCGGCCCCTGGTGCTGATTGTCGGCAATTATTCCTCCGGCAAATCCACCCTGATCAATGATTTTCTGGGGGCCGATATCCAGGCCACAGGCCAGGCGCCAACGGACGATTCTTTTACGGTACTGACATGCGACGAATCCGCCCTGGACGACACCGACATCCGGGTAACCGATCAGCGCGACGGAAAATTTCTGCTGGCCAACAAGGAATATCCCTTTGAGGGGCTAAAAAAACACGGCCAGCAATTTGCCGCGCATTTCGGCCTGAAACGGGTGAATTCACCGTTTCTGAAGCATTTTGCCATTATTGACACCCCTGGCATGCTGGACAGCATAACGGAACGGGACCGGGGATATGACTATCAGAAGGTCATCGGGGACCTGGCACATATCGCCGACCTCGTGCTGGTGCTCTTTGATCCGCACAAAGCCGGCACGGTACGCGAGGCGCACATCAGCCTGCGGGACACCCTTCCCTCCCAGACGTTTGAAGACCGGGTCCTGTTCGTGCTGAACAGAATCGATGAATGCACCTCTTTGAATGATCTTTTGCGGGTCTATGGCACCCTCTGTTGGAATCTCTCACAGATCACCGGTCGAAAGGATATTCCGCCCATATGGCTCACCTATTCCCAGCAAGTCGCTTCCCGCAACGACATGGACGGCAACGGTAAGGGCGGATACCTGAGGTATCTGGAAAACCAGCGGGAGGAGCTGAAAACAGCGCTGATGCAGGCCCCCCGCTATCACCTGGACCATCTGGCAACCTTCCTGGAAATCCACAGCGAACGATTATCGCATCTTCTCGAAGCGCTGGTGGCTTATCGAAAAAAACGACGGGCCGCCACTATCAAGTTCTCCCTGGCGGGCCTGGTCTTTGCCCTGCTGGCAGGCGGGGGCGCGGGTCTGGCCATTTTCCAGGGCGGACTGGCAGCAACCCCGACAATGTTTTATATTTCAGGCGGCCTGTGTGCTACGGCCATTTTCATGCTGTGGCTAACTGTTTTCCGGAAATATTTTATGACCCGTTTTCATAAACGACAGCTGAAGCTTGCGGACAGCCTGACCTCCCAGGAGAATCAATACCGGAAAGAAACCTGGCATGCCGTAAAGAAAATTGCCCTTAACTATCTCAGGGCTTCCAATGGACAGTTTCCGCTGGGCATGGCAAGGCACGACCACGCCACCATCAGTGCGATCGCCGAAGAAGAAACCCGGGAAGTCCGGGATGCCCTTAATGAGATCGCCAGTCTCAAAAACGGCGAATCATTCGATCCGGCCTCGGCTTACCAGGCGTTTCTGAAACGCAAAGCCATGGTGGAATCCGAAGAAGAAGAATACGAATAATCACTGACACGCCATGAACTTTCTGAATGCCATCCCGGCCCTGGTAAAAACGGCCGTTATTTTTGCCTATATCATCCTTGCCATCCGGAAAAAGATGTCCCTGGCCAATGCCTTTGCCACGGGGGCGCTTTTTCTGGCGGTATTTTTCCTGCTGCCGCCGCTGGATACCCTGAAATCAATTATCACGGGCGTTACCGATCCGAAAACCGTCGCCCTGTGCATTATCATCGCACTGATCCTGGTGCTCAGCAGCAGCCTGGAGGAATGCGGACAATTGCGTCGGTTGCTGGACAACTTCCAGGGGCTGGTAAAAAACCCCAAGCTCAACATCTCGGTGTTTCCGGCCCTTATCGGCCTGCTGCCCATGCCGGGCGGCGCGGTATTTTCCGCCCCCATGGTAAAGGAGCTGGGAGAACGTTCCCGCCTGTCACCGGCCAATCTCAGCTATATCAACTACTGGTTCCGCCATATCTGGGAATACTGGTGGCCCATGTATCCGGGTGTGCTGCTGGCCACCTTGCTGGCGGACATCAACCTGGTGGTCTTCATGGGGATCATGATTCCCTTTACCCTGGTGGTGGTGTGGCTGGGCTGGCTTCCCGTGCGGCGCTCACGCCTTGTTGCTGCGGCACCCGGCAATGACGACAAGCATAAAAGGCTCGGTCCGTTTGTCCGGGAAATCACCCCCATCATGGTGGTGATTATCCTCGGGCTGGGGCTGGGATGGGTGATTTCCATCCTTTTTCCCCGGCTCACCGTGGCCAAGGAAACCGGGCTGATAATTTCCCTCTGCATCGGTATCGTCATGGTCTGGCGGACCAACCATATCCCCGCCCCCTGTATAGCAAAACTGGCCACCAACCGGCACATGCTGAGCATGGTTTATATGGTAGCGGCGATCCTGGTCTTTAAACAGGTGCTGGAGGACAGCGGTGCAGTGGCTGAAATCTGCACGGAGCTGCTCTATCTCAATATTCCCTTTTTTCTGATCTGCGGCGTGCTGCCGTTTATTGTGGGGCTGTTGACGGGCATCACCATTGCGTTTGTGGGCAGCACATTTCCGATTCTGCTCTCTTTGATAGAGGCTCACGGCGACACCGGCCTGATGATTCCCTACATCATGCTGGGCCTGTCCTGCGGTTTCGCCGGAGTATTGATTTCACCGGTTCACTTATGCCTGCTGCTGTCCAATGAATACTTCGGCACCACCCTTCGGGCGGTCTATCGATTGCTGTGGCTGCCGTGCCTGTGCATCATCCTGGCCGCCTTTGCCTACTTCTTTTTCCTGCAAGGATTGATGCGGTGATATAACCGGCAGCCAGGGCAATTATTTCGTGAGGAGTTTCAGGTTTTCCCGGGCAATGATGTAACTGGGGTTTATCGCCAGCGCCCGCCGAAGATGGCCGATCGCCGCCTTGATCTTGCCTTCCTCAACCAGGAGCTAAGCCAGGTTATTGTGCACCTTGGAAAACAGCCCCACCTCGTGAAACTGCACATAGACCACGGCAGGGACGAGCAGAAGAAAAAGACAGACGGTCATTTGTCTCAATAAACGAAACATTATCTTCCCGATTTCACCATTGCGGATTGCGACTGCGGATTCACCAGATCACGGCAATCCGCCAAATCCAAATACCAACTTGCCAAATTATAACATCTTTGATAGGGTTTAGCGTTATAGCAATCATTTTTTGTTTCAGCGCCGGGTTCCGGCGTTTCCGGTCAATCGGTCAGTATAGCGTGTAAAAAAGCAAAGCCGACATCAAAATGGCACAAAAACGCATACAAAAACAAGACGGTGTACCCCCGGGATAATAAATGTATATATTATTTCATACTTCATAACCAAGGATCAATCAATGCCAGAGCCAAAAATTGTCGTAAAAAACATCGAAAAGATTTTCGGAAAAAACGTGGACAAGGCCCGCCGCCTGGTTGAATCTGGAACACCCAAAAATGAAATCCTTGAACAGACAGGGTGCGCGGTGGGGGTCTTTGACGCCTCGTTCGAGGTGTATGAGGGCGAAACCCTGGTCATCATGGGCCTGTCCGGCAGTGGAAAATCAACCCTTATCCGGTGCATCAACCGGCTTCACAATCCCACACGGGGAAAAGTAACGGTTGACGGCACCGACGTCACGAAACTCAACGACGAAGAACTCCGCCGCATCCGGCAGGAAAAATTTGCCATGGTGTTTCAACGGTTCGCCCTGCTCCCTCACCGGACCATCCTTGAAAATGCCGCATTCGGCCTGGAACTCCAGGAGATGGAACTTGAAAAACGCCAGGAAAAGGCCAGGGATGCCCTTAAGCTGGTGGGGCTTGAGGGCTGGGAGAACGTTTACCCCGAGCAACTGAGCGGTGGCATGCAGCAGCGGGTGGGGCTCGCCCGGGCCCTTGCGGTGGATACGGACATTCTGCTGATGGACGAGGCATTCAGCGCACTGGACCCCCTGATCCGTGCGGAAATGCAGGATGAACTGCTGGCCCTGGAAGACCGCGTCCAGAAAACTATTATTTTTATCACCCATGACCTTGACGAAGCGCTTAAGATCGGCGACCGCATCGTGCTGATGAAGGACGCCCGCATCGTTCAGATCGGCACGCCAGAGGAGATCCTAAAAGAACCGGCCACTGAATACGTGAAACGATTCGTGGAAAACGTGGATATGACAAAGGTGCTCTCCGCCAACGATGTTATGCTAAAGGCCGCCAGCGTCACCGTTGGAAAGGACGGCCCACGCACGGCCCTGCACATGATGAAAGAACGCGGTATCTCCAACCTGTTTGCCGTGGACAAATCCAGACGGCTCAGGGGCATTATCGCCGCCGATGACGCGGAAAAGGCTGTAAAAGAAAAGGCGAAAAGCATTGAGCATATTATTCTAGATCACGAAGCTTACAAGGTTCAGCCCGATACTCCGCTGGAGGAGATAATGCCCCTGATGGTGGATCTGCATGTACCGGTGGCGGTGGTGGATGAAGATAATAAACTCGTCGGCATCATCGTCCGGGGCTCAATACTGGCCGGACTGACCACAAAAGAAAACGATGAAACGACTGAAACGGCATAAAGGGGAAACAGACCAATGGTTGATATCAAAATTGGCGAATACGTAGAACTGATTATCGATAAAATTGCTTACAACTGCGAACCGGTTTTTGACGGGATTACAGCAGGGGTAGAGTGGATCGTTACCGGCCTTCAGGGAATATTGAACTTTCCGCACCCCATTATTATTACGGTCCTCTTCACCCTGCTCGCCTACTGGCTGCTTGCCCGGCCCTATGGCGCATTCACCAAGCAGGGTTGGAAAGCCGGCAGGGGGATCGTGATATTTATCTTTGTGGGCATGTTTCTTATAGGCGGGATGGGGTTCTGGGAAGAAACCATGCAGACCCTGGCCCTGGTGATCGCATCTGCGCTCATCTCGCTGGTTATCGGTATTCCCACGGGGATTGTCGCTTCCCGGAGCGACCGGTTTGAACAGATGGTCCGGCCGGTTCTGGATTTGATGCAGACCATGCCGGCATTCGTTTACCTGATTCCCGCCATTTTGTTTTTCAGCGTAGGCAATGTTCCGGGCGTGGTGGCAACGGTTGTTTTTGCGCTTCCGCCCGGTGTGCGGCTCACCGACCTCGGCATCCGGGAGGTACAGGAAGATGTTATCGAAGCGGCCCGCGCTTTCGGCTGCACGGACAGGCAGCTTCTTTTCAAGGTCCAGATTCCTCTGGCCATGACCACCATCATGGCCGGTGTCAATCAGGTGATCATGCTTTCGCTTTCCATGGTGGTGATCGCATCCATGGTCGGGGCCGCCGGCCTTGGCGAGCGGGTGTATACCGGCATTTTGCAGGCCGATATCGGCCTGGGGTTTGAAGCCGGGCTCGGCATCGTGATTATCGCCATATTCCTGGACAGAATCACCCAGGCGCTGGGGGTGAAAAAATCAACCACAAGTTAGTGCCCATCCATAAATTGCTATTTTGCCCGATTTCTGCGTCAGGCTCAAATTTTAATCCTCAAAATACGCAAAGTATTCCTCCGGTTAAAATTTTCGCCTTCCTTGAACTCGACCACAATATCTAATTTCTGGACGGACACAAATTAACTTCTTACATGACTAACAACTCTAAATCTGGAGGTCCAAAATGAAGAAACGACATGTACTGACAATTCTTTTAACAGCGGTTATTGCCGCCAGCCTCATGGTTGCCGGCTGCCAGGATGCGGAACAGGCTGCTCAGGAAAAATCAAAAAAGCTGTTGATCCTTTATCCCAACTGGGCCGAGGGCATCGCCATTACCCATCTGGCGAAAGTGGCGCTCAAGGACAAAGGATACGATCCCACCATTAAACCCATCGAGCCGGGACCGATATACGCATCCCTTGCCCAGGGGGACTGTGAGCTTTTTCTGGATGCATGGCTTCCCCATACCCACAAGAATTACTGGGAAAAGTTCGGTGATCAGCTCGTAAAAATCGGCGAATCCTTCAGTAACGGCACCACCGGACTCGTGGTGCCGGCATACGTGGAAGAAAATTCCATGCTGGCTCTGAAGGATCCGGAAGTGGCGGAAAAGTACAACAAAAAAATATTCGGCATCGGCAGCGGCGCGGGTATCCACAAAAACACCCTCAGGGCAATTGAGGCGTATGACCTGCCCCTCAAGCAGATCACATCAAGCGGTCCGGCGATGATGGCGGCCCTGGAAAAAGCCTATAGCAAGCAGAAACCGATCATCGTAACCGGCTGGAAACCCCACTTCATGTGGAACCGTTTCGATCTGAAATACCTGGAGGACCCCAAGGGCATTTACCCCAAGGACGTGATGGCGATCCTGGCCCGTCAGGGTTTCAAGGAGGATTACCCCGAACTGGCGGACTTTTTCTCGAAATTCAACTTTGAGGAATCAAAGCTGTATGACCTGATGGAGACGGTCAAAAACAGCAAGGATCCGGAAACAGGGGCACAAAAGTGGTATGAGGAAAACAAGGCGCTGATAAACAAGTGGTGGGGATAAATAAGGCTGGATTATCCTGATCCCATGACCTGACCGGGGATCAAAACCGAACGCCGGTTTTGATCCCCGGCGTCATGCATATTTTCAGTTATGCGTACTTTTGCTTATAATTCTGGACAAATGCCTGAATCTTCTCGCATTCCCCCTGAAGGGTGACAAATAAATCATCCGCATTCGTCAAATCACCCGTATCGTCCGTCACCTCCAGCTTGTAGGCGAGATCGGCCGCCCGGGCAGCCGCCAGATACCGAAGGGAGCCTTTGAGCTTGTGGCAAGCGATTTTCAGTTCCGCTTTATCTTCCTGATCCAGTGCATTTCTTATCCGTGCCAGCATGCCCGGCATATCTTCGACAAAATCATCGAAACATTCCAGAAGCAGTTCACTGTCGCCGTCCATCACTTCCAGTGCTTCATCAATATTTATGGGATCGGTCGCCGTCATTGTCAGGCCTCCCCGGAATTAGCTGTTTGCAACCCGGGCATGTGTGATTGTGCCGGAGTAAATATCCGACCCCAGAGGGGCCGGCTTTGGTTACCCCTATAATGGGATTGTTTACAGGCTTCATACGTGAACATCTAAAATTCGAAATTCGAAGCACGAAATACGAAACAAATTTTAAATCCGAATTTTTAAATTTTCAAAACAACTGATTGCAAGGGTGTTTGTTTCGATCAAAAGAATGAATTCAATTATTTAATTTTACCAGAAAACAATGCCCGTTTCAACGGTCATCTACTGAACCAGGTGCTTTATTTTCTCGTAAAGCACTGTATGGGTACAGACTTCATAATAGGGTTCCTGCCTCTCATGCTTTACTTTCAACATTGCCGGATCCACCACGGCAACCCGCCCTTCACGGATGACAATCCGTTGATATTTGCCCGATCGGGTGGGAAATATACCGGTATGAAAAGTGAGTTTCTCTGAGCCGATCTCCGGTATCACCAGTTCAAGGGTTTTCAGGTCAATCTCCTGTTTCAGTTTTTTGAATGCCGGTGCTTCCAGTTCTATGCCATTGACATTATACCGCAGATACTGCATCTCTTCGTCTACTTTGTTCCGGGGAAGCACATCCGGTTGATCTGCCTGATATACAAAAAGATTGAATATATGCTTTTTATTGGAAAAATGACGCCGCAGGGATTTGGTGCACCCCGAAAGCCGGTCGGCGCGATTGATTGCCGAGGAAATCATGATCCGGTTATCCCCGTCAAAAAGGAATGCGGGCGGGGCATCCACAAAACAGATGCCGATCCCCTGTTCAAGCACCGGCAACCGATGTTTTTTGCTTTTTGCGTTATACCGCTGAACAATCCGAAGAATCTGAATCGCAAGCCCGCAGGCCCGGGCCACGCTGTACCAGCCCTGCGGGGTGTCGGCCTCCTCCAGAATGGAAAGAATCAGGGCGTCGCCTTCAATAAAAACCTTATCTGCGCTATATTCGGGAAGAAGATTGTTAATGGGATCAAAAAAATTCAGACTGAAATAGGAAGCGGGATTCAGCTTCTTTCGACTCAACTGGCTGGTAATCTCCGTTGACCCCCGCACATCCGCCTTGAGGACAACGTGATTAATGATGGGCTTACTTTCAAACGCCCGTTCCTTGGGGCCCAGGAATTCGTACAGGGTGTTGTTGACACGGGAAAGATTGGCCGTCTTTTCATCGGACACCACATTGATCCACTGTAAGCTTTCCTTCAGTAAATTGAAATTCTGAAAATCCCGGTGATAGGTCACAAAATTTTTCAGAAAATTCAGCAGGTGGGTCTTCTTCTTTCTCGTGGACAGGCGTTTAATACGGTTTTCTGTTTTCAGCAACGGCTTTAATGAAAAAGATTCCCCGGCAAGACTTTTCAACCGTTTCAGCTTGGCGGTAATCTTCTCACGCTCTGCCGGCACTGTCAGAAAAACCAGAAGGTCATGGGGCAACAGCGGCGGGCAAAAAATCTCAATATCCGGCTGCATTTCATAATAGGCCACGATGGCCTTTAACAGCCCGCTTTTTGCAGCGTCCTTATAAAAACAGTCGAGCAGCTTCTTCTGGGTCTTTGCCGTTTTCCTGAGCCGGTTCCGCTTTTCAGCGGGGGCTTTCTTTTTCTTCGCCTCTTTAAGCTGGAGGCGGGTTGCCTGACTGTCAAACAGCAGGGCAATGTTTTCCACACGGCAGAACATGCTGTCTATGTTCTGATCCAGATCCTGCTTTTCATCCGGAACTTCCGGTTCATCAGTGGCCTCGGAGACATCCCGGAAAAAGTCATCCGGAGCGGTGTCATGGACATCCGCAAACGCATCGGAAGTGTCCGCTGAGGCCGTAATATCGGCAGTGGGGCCGGTGATCAGCTGAGATGCCGCATTGGCTGACTTGATAAACCGCCGCAAAACAGCCAGCAGCTCATCATACCGCACAGCATCTTCAAAACGATGCCCCAACAGGACATATTCGTCAATCATGAAAAAATCGTCGATTTCACCGCCGATGAAAAGCACGGGATTTAAAAAAAACTCCGCCGGCAGGGAAACCTTTTCTCCAAAATTGGCGACACACCCCTTCTCAATATCTTCCGTCCAGACCTTATGGATGTGCTGAAAAAGATCATAGGCCGTATCCCGCATTATATTAATCCGCTTCTGCTGAACAGCCGCCATTTCTTCTTTTATACGAAAGACCGCACCCAGATCATGACTTTGGCTGATTTCGTGCTTACGGATTAGTTGTTTATAATCATGAAGCACTTTTTCAAAATGAGTGTTGAGTTCCTCCAGAAGCGTCTTGATGACGGCCCCTTGGGCCAGAAAAACAATCTGGGGTTCGCGTTCCTGCTTGGCCTTGTTGATGGCGCTAAACATCACGGTAGCAAACTGTTTTTTGAATTCCGTGAGTTCTTTATCAATGGCAGCGGGCTTTTTATCAATCAGATTAACCCCGATTGTTCTTACCTGTCTGGCCATGAGTATGGGAATAAACCGGGCAACTACCTGAAAAAAATCCGGGCTGATCAGAACATCATAACGGATGTTGTCCACCCCCGGTACAAGACGGTCAAGTGCAAACCTGATCTCGTAGCGGCGCAATGGACCATTCAATTCCCAAAAGGTTGTAAAATGTTTCGCCGGTTTCGCCATCATATTTCCAAGCTTATGATATGGATGGTTTCGTAAAAAGCTTCCAACCCCGCTATGGCGTTTTTGCAGTAAGTAACTTATGGAGGTCTAAAGACCTCCGCTACACAAACCGAGACAATATCCCCTGATTCGATAATGGCCTCGATTCATGTAACGGAAGGCTTTAGCCTTCCACAAAAAAACAAGTTCCTTGGAAGTCACTTTGGGACGGCAAAGTAAAAAGTTCAAGATGCGGCGTGTCCATATTACTCTCGAGGAATGATCTGTAGGGGTGAACCTTGTGTTCGCCCTCTGATCGGGCGAACACAAGGTTCAC
>JAXHVL010000165.1:0-15766 GCA_034189225.1 Thermodesulfobacteriota bacterium | reverse complement strand
TCTTTCATACTTTTCTTTGCTCGCCCAAAGAAAAGTATGCAAAAGAAAGGGCGCCCCGCAGCTTGGCCTCCGGCTACCCTCGCAGGAACGGTTTTTTCGGCGCGGGCAGAAACTCGCCTGTTTTTTCGTGCAGATGCGCTAAACCTCGTTTGCTCAAACAGTCTGCCCGCGTCTTCCGAAAAAACCGCCCCTCCTCGGCTGCGCTGCAAGGGGCGAGGCACGTGTTGCTGTTCAGTTGTTTCGGCAAACTGAAAAACTTTGCAATAAACTGAAAAAATGAATAAAATTGATATTTTTACAATAAATTGGTAGATCAAGTTCCTTGGAAGCCGACCATACCATGGATCAAGGACTGGGTAAAGAATTTACCGTTTGTAGATTGCTGTAAAATTAAACGTTTTACTTTTTACTTTCCAGTATTGATGTGCTAGTGTCATGTCAATCATCAAATGTCACTAAAATCAGGGTGGAAGGCTAAAGCCTTCCGCTACATGTGCATTTGTATGCCGCCATCGGCAAATGTAGCGGAAGCCTTCAGGCTTCCAGGTTTCATGTGGCAAAAACAGCATTTCACTGTTGACATGACACTAGGATGATTCGCACCAATGGCCCATGGAAGTGAATTCTTATCCACATTGTCGTCAATGTATGATTTAATGATCCGCAGGTTTGTCAGTTGGCCGTTGGCTGGAACAGACAGGGCAAAAGCAGGGCACAATATGAAAAAATTTATCGGGTTTGACGAAGCGTTGCGCTTAACAACCGGTCATATCAATACGACATCACCGGTCTTTGTTCCGCTGGCGGATCTTACAGGGCAGGTTCTTGCCGCTGATATAACCGCCAGGGTGGACAGCCCATCCGTGAATGCCTCGCTAAAAGACGGATATGCGGTTCATGCCGCGGATTTGAGGGATGCGGATAGGGGGCATCCCATTCCCCTAGCGCTTGTCGGTAGTGTGACAGCCGGACAGATACCGGAATCGGGGATAACCCCGGGAAAAGCCGTCCGGATCACTACGGGGGCGGCCATACCCGAGGGGGCTGATGCGGTATTGTCCGAGGAATTCACGGAGCAGAAGGATAAGAAGGTGATATGTTACAATATTGCCGAAACCGGCAGGAATGTGCTTGAACAGGGAGCCGACATCCGCGCCGGTGAAATCGTCGCCAGGCGCTTTGAAACCGTAACACCGGCCATGGTCGGCCTTCTGGCCACTGCCGGGCTGGACGGAGCTGAGGTGTATAAGGCTCCGCTCGTCTGTGTCATGGCCACTGGCGATGAAGTGGTGGCGCCCGGTAAACCACTGCCACCAGGCAAACTTTATGCAAGCAATATTTCCGAAATATGCGCATGGCTGGACCACTACCAGATTCCTTCCCGGGTTGCATTTGCCAGGGACAACATTGCGGATACCGCGGCAGTTATCAATGAATGGATCGACCGGGTGGATGTTTTTGTGTCAAGCGGCGGCGTATGGGGAAGTGAAAGGGACCTGATGATGGCGGTGCTCGACATACTTGGCTGGGAAGGCGTTTACCACCGCGTCAAAATGGGGCCCGGCAAGGCGGTGGCGTTCGGGTTTTTAAAAGGAAAACCCTTTTTCTGCCTGCCGGGCGGTCCGCCGTCCAACGAAATGGCCTTTCTTCAGATCGCTCTTCCGGGAATCCTCCGGATGCGGGGGTGGATTAATCCGCCGTTTCCAACGATTACGGCCCGTCTTGAGACGCCGGTCAGCGGGGATGGGACATGGACGCAGTTTATTCATGCCGAACTCAGGAGAAACCGCGAGGGGTTCCGGGTTCTGCCTCTGAAACAGAAAAGCCGGCTTCAGTCCATGGCCCGGAAAAACAGCCTTATCGTTATTCCGGAGGGGCAAGAAGCGTATAAACAGGGGGCGGATGTACCGGTGCAGGTATTGACCCCGGATGTTTTGTATGAACCCGGAACAGTCGCTGCGGGTTCCGGCAACATGGCGGCGTGGTGATCGGTAAACGGAAACCATCAATTCTGAAAGGCGAAACACATATGGACATGACGGCACTTGTAAACAAAGTTAAGCAGCATCCGGATTTCAGCGGTGCGGGAATGGTTCTCTGCCATAACGGTGTGGTGCGGGGAACTACGGCGGAGGGGGATCAACAGGTAACCGGTCTGACCGTTCGCGTGGATCAGGGTCAACTGCGGGCGGTTATTGCCAGGCATCAACAACTGCCCGGGATTATAGATATTCAGGTTGAGATCGCCGAAGACCGGCAATTGCAGGTGGGGGATGATATTATGCTGGTGGTGGTGGCCGGGGATGTGCGCACCCATGTGATTCCAGCCATGACCTCGCTCATTGATGCGATCAAGGCGGAGGTGACCAGTAAGACCCAGGTTTATGTTTGAGGTGAAAAGTTTGGAGGGATACGGATATGGCGGATTTTACACATCTCGATAAAAACGGCAGGGTCCAGATGGTCGATGTGGGCGGCAAGGCGGATACGCAGCGCACGGCTGTTGCCCGAGGAACCGTGAAAATGAGTGCGGAGCCCTTTGACGCGCTGAAAAACGGAGACGTAAAAAAAGGTAATGTCCTGGAGACCGCACGCATCGCCGGCATTATGGCCGCCAAGAAAACATCGGATCTGGTGCCCATGTGCCATCCACTGAATATCAGCCATGCCGGTATTGATTTTTCCCTGGACCCGGAAAACCGGGTGATAACAATAGAGGCCTGCGTCCGGACAACGGGCAAAACCGGCGTGGAAATGGAGGCCATTACGGCGGTTTCCGTGGCCGCCATCACCATCTATGATATGTGCAAGTCCTATGACAAATCCATGGTGATATCCGATATCCGATTGATTGAAAAAACGGGTGGCAAAAGCGGCGTGTTTCGGTTACAGTAGGGCTGCGGAAACGCGAAGCGCCTGATGAACACCGGATTTATATCGGATCGACCCCATTTCCGCGGTGTATGGAACAGGAAATTTGAAATTGGCGATTTCTCGGCAATGCCGGGTGTCTCAGTTTTCGTGATTACTAATGAAACAGGCGGAAAACCACATGGTTTTCCGTTCAGGGAGAGACCATCATGTTTGGCATCGGCATGCCCGAATTTATTTTGATTTTAGTGGTGGCGCTGATCGTCATCGGCCCCAAGAAACTGCCCGAAGTGGCCCGTACGCTGGGAAAGGCCATGGGCGAATTCAAACGGGCAACCAGTGAATTGCGCAGCGCCGTGAATATTGATGACGATCTCGATGAAATGAAGCAATCGTTTAAAGAGGTCAAGAGCGCCACTTATGATGCCATAGATAGCGCTCCAAAAACGGGCGACGCGCAGCCTGGTATGGCCGACCGCGCGCCTCAGCCCGAGCCCGTGGAAACGGACGCTCCCCCAATGGATGAAGCTTCAGGCAATAAAAAGGCGAAAGTGGATTCCGCCTTTGGTGACAAGGACAATGAGCCGTTGAACGACAAGCAAAAGGACAGCCCGGATAATGACTGACGAAGAAAGCGCCCTTCCTTTTCTCGACCACCTCGAAGAACTGCGCAAACGGTTGATTCGATGCGCTATTGCCATAGCCGCAGGGTTTGCGGTTTCCTATGCGTTTAAAGACCGTCTTTTCGCCATTCTCATCCGGCCGCTTGTCTCCGCCATGGACACCCAGGACAACATGATTTTCACCGGCCTGCCCGAGGCTTTCTTTACTTACCTGAAGGTGTCACTGCTGGCAGGGTTCATTCTGGCGCTGCCGGTAATTTTTTATGAATTCTGGATGTTCGTGGCACCGGGCCTGTATAAAAAAGAACGCAAGTTGATTGTACCGGTGGTGCTGATTTCTCTTTTGTTTTTCGCGGCCGGTGCCCTGTTCGGGTATTACCTGGTGTTCCCTTACGGGTTCAAGTTTTTCCTGGGGTTTGCCACAGAGACCATTCGGCCGTTTCCCTCCATGCGGGAATACCTCAGTTTTGCCGCCAAGCTGCTGCTGGCCTTCGGCCTGGCGTTTGAGCTGCCGCTTGTGATCACCTGTTTTGCCCGCTTCGGATTTGTGACCGTCCCGTTCTTAAAAAAGAACCGCAAATACGCGATCCTGATTTTTTTCGGGGGCTCGGCCATTCTCACACCGCCCGACGTGGTCACCCAGATCATGCTTTCGATTCCCCTGATGGCGTTGTACGAACTGAGCATTGTCGGCGCCAGGGTCTTCGGCCGCAAACCATTGGATCCTGATGCGGACGACGCGGACGCTGAACCGGAAAATGACGCCGATGACAAGGATGACAAGGCGGAAACTTAAAACATCGGTTCATTGATTTTGTATTTGACAATCACATTTCTTGGCTGGTATAAATGTTTCTTTGAATACGTTTGGGAGATGGTTTGAAACCATAATAAATAATCAAGAACGGGGAAAAGGAGGTGCAAACAGTGATGATAAAAGGAATGAAAACCACTACGGTTGTTATCGGACTGGCGATCCTGATGGTGGCGGGCCTGGCCATCGCCGGAACGGAGTTTAAAGATGTGATTCAGATGGAAAACGAGGATGCCTATGAAAAGCACACCAAGAGCATCGCGACCTTCACCCATAAAAAACACGTGGAGGAACATGATGTCGGGTGCGGGGAATGTCATCATGATGAGGACGGCAAGCCTTTGACCGATCTCAAAAAAGGCGATGATGTTCAGGAGTGCGTTGAATGCCACAAACCCGGCCGGCCCGACCGGGCGTCTTTGAGAGGCCTTTCCCGTGAAGAACGGGAAGCTGCAGAACTCGAGTACCATTACGGGGCGATTCATCAGAACTGCCAGGGCTGTCATGAAGAGTACAATAAGGAAAAGGCCGGTAATCCGAGAAAAGGTCCCGCGCCGGTATCCTGCAATGACTGCCATCCCAGAGAGCCGAGATAACCGCAGAAGAAGACATTACAACGTCTGAAAATAAAAAAAACAGGGCCGTTTTTCGGCCCTTTTTTTTTGACAATTCCGTAAAAAGCTTCCAACCCCGCCGCGGCGGTATTTTTGCAGGAAGTAACTTGCGCTATGGCTTTGCAATCGAATCTTAACTTATTGATTTCGATACCGATACCGATTTCGAATCGAGTTCCTTTGAAGTACCATAAAGAGATAATTTTATTCCAACCATGAAGAACATGAAGAGCATGAAGTTGAAATTGTAGTTAATTTTTTATTTCTTCATGATCTTCATGGTCAAAAAATCAGACTTTTTACGAAGCCGTCAAAGAAAAGTATGCAAAAGAAAGGGCGCCCCGCAGCTTGTATCTATTCTCAGCGGCGGGCGTAATCGGCGGCATTTTGTGCAAATGCGCCGGCCCAGCCAGGGGCGCTCAGGGCATGGATGTGGGTATAGGTGGCAAGCACATTGTGCCGGCAGATGCCGTCCCGGTGGTGAATGAACCCTTTACCCCTTTTTGTGGTAAACACCATATCCTCGTCCCTTCCTCGCCATTCAAGGATGTTTGAATACCGGAACTCATGTCCGCGAAGTTCCGTGCCCACCGGAAAATAGGGATTTTCGGCATCTACAACGGAAATGGTATAGCCGTGGCCCACCGGTTTTTTGGAGATGTCAAATGCGGCGGGAATGACGCCGCACATGGGATACGTCCGGTTGTCCACCACCAGTTCCTCGCCGAGATAAATCAAACCGCCGCATTCGGCATATACGGGCAGTCCTGCCTGTGCCACCGTTTTTACCGCCCGCTGTAAAGAGGTGTTGGCTGCCAGGCGGTTGGCATGGGTTTCCGGGAATCCACCTCCGAGGTATAAGCCACTGATATTGAGTGGAAGGCTTTTGTCTGTCAGCGGACTGAAAAATACGAGGTCCGCCCCGGCCGTTGCCAGGGCCTCCAGGTTATCGGGATAATAGAATTGAAATGCCGCATCCCGGGCCACCGCGATTTTTGGCCGTATATCCGGTGTGTTTTCAAGTGTGTGCACAGAAGTTTGAACAGAAGTATTAACAGGCGGTTCTGCCGGTGGTGGGGCGGCTATGGGCGGCGCACAATCGGCAATGGCAGTGATTTTGTCCAGGTCAATGTGCTTTTCGGCAATGGCACCAGCGGCGGCCACTGCTTCTTTCGCCCATTGATGTTCGGGGGTGGGCACAAGCCCCATGTGCCGTTCAGGAAAGTCCGATGCTGACAGTTTGGGAACGGCCCCGACTACGGGAATGCCGCAGTAGTGTTCGATGGATTGACGAAGTATGTTTTCATGGCGGGCACCGGCCACGCGGTTCAGAATCACGCCGCCGATCAGCAGGTCCGTGTCAAAGTTGATGCAACCGGCGACGACGGCCGCGCTGGTTCGCGTTGTTTTGGTGCAGTCCAGGCAGAGGATGACCGGCGCGCCCAGCAGCTTGGCAATTTCCGCCGTGCTGGTCCGGCCGTCGATATCAATGCCGTCGTAAAGCCCTCGGTTCCCCTCGATGATGGCGATATCACAGCTGTGGCTGTGATGATAAAATGCGGATAAAAGAGGATTTGCCGCGATCATGAAAGTGTCCAGCGTGCGGCATGTATCACCCGCCGCCAGGGTCAGCCATCCGGCATCGATATAGTCCGGACCTTTTTTAAAAGGGGCTGTTCGTCTACCAAGATTCCGCAGGGCGTTTGTGAGGCCGATAGCGATCGTGCTTTTGCCGGCACCACCCCTTAATGCTGAAATGATCAGCCGCGGGCAGTTGATTTCGTGTTGCATGGGAATCTTTCAAACAGGCGAACAGCCCCTTGTCATGCTAATCCGGAAGACTGCAGAATTAGTGTCCGTCCATAAATTAGTCTTCGTGTTCGGCAGCAGCCTGCTTGCCGGTCCCCGGCAGGCCGTACATGGTGGTGCTGCCGCTTGACCAGTAGACAAGGTCGCCGTCTTCAATCATTTTATTGACATATTTTTTGGCTTCACGGGGTTTCATTTCCAGAATTTTCTGAAGATCGTTGAAGTAAAACTTTGATTTTGTCTTCTGCTTTTTTTCAAGCGCCTCGACAACCAGTTTTCTGGCTTCTTCCTGTTCCATTTTCCTGCTCCTTTTTTAAACAGAAAGGCACCAGGGGAAAAAGTGTCTTACCTCCCCTGGTGCGCTGTTCGTTAGGGGTAAAGCTCAAATTTTAGTCGGTAAATTTGAACTGGGTGGTCTGACGCCAGGTGTAGTAGGCCGGATCCCGGAAATCATCGATCAGATGATGGGTGAATTCCAGTTCGCATTTCTCAAAGAACCGCTCCCATCCGATCCGTTCCGCCCATTCGCCGATCCGTTCATACTTCTTGGCATCTTTGGCATAGGCATCGATGATGCGCTTGATGGTATCCGTCACTTCCGGCCAGCGCGGCATGTTGTTCGGCAGAAAGGCCACCGCCACCTTGGAAAACTTGGGCGCGCTGATCCGGTTGGAAACCTTGCCACCGACCATCAGCACGATGCCGTCGCCTTCCTTGTCCGCAAGCGGAAGGGCGGGGCACATGGTGTAACAGTTACCACAGTACATGCACCGGTCGTTGTTGACTTCCACACTCTTGACCTCTGTGCCGTCTTCCAGTTCCATCTTTTTAGGCTTGATGGCCGCGGTGGGGCAGGCGGCCACGGCCAGCGGAATTTCGCACATCTTGTTCATGTATTCATGCTCGATCATGGGCGGCTTTCTGTGATACCCCAGAATGGCGATATCAGAGCAGTGTACCGCACCGCACATGTTCAGGCAGCAGGCTAGGGATACGCGCACCTGCGCCGGCAGATCCATTTTCTGGAAATGATCGAAAAGGGCGTCCATGGTGGCCTTCACCGGCCCGGAAGCGTCCGTTGCCGGAGTGTGGCAGTGAATCCAGCCCTGGGTATGAATGATGTTGGTGACACCGGCGCCGGTTCCGCCGATGGGGAACTTGTAGCTGCCGCCGTCGAACTTTCTGGTTTCAAGGTCGGCCTTGAGGGCTTCCATCTTGTCCTTGCTGTCCACCATGAACTCGATGTTGTTCCGGGTGGTGAACCGCAGATACCCGTCGCAGTGTTTATCCGCGAGTTCACACATTTCGCGGATATAGCTCACGGACATCAGGCGGACACCGCCCACACGAATCGTATAGACTTCGTCGCCGCTGTCTGCTACATGCACCAGTACACCCGGTGCCAGGATTTCATGATAGGCCCATTTGCCCTTGTTCTTGGCGATAACAGCCGGGTAAAATTCTTCGTAGTTTCTGGGGCCGATGTCTGTGATCCGATCCTTCATCGGCTCGTCTGGGTTATAACCAGAGGATATAAAAGCCATAGTTCTTCCCCCTTCTTATCTCTGATGATGTTTTCTGAATTCTTTAATATCTCTTTCAAATCCGCCGGGCACCTCTTCTTCTTTCCAGAAGACGTAAGGATTATGCCGTGGTTCCTGAACGTGCTGAGCTTTGGCGTCGATGCCGGTGACTTCCAGCAGCTTCTGGAAGCCCTGCCGTTTCATGAGCTCGCCGAGCCGTTCGCGGTTCTTGCCTTCTTCCATCCACCAGTCCCAGACGTTTTCAATGACTTCCTTGATTTCGTCGTAGGGTTCTTCAACCTTGACAAAGGGAACGAGCAGGGAGCCCATCTGGGCGCCGTCCAGAATCGGGGCCTTGGCGCCGGCCAGAATGGAGCAGCCTTTTTCCTTGCCTGGTTTCAGTGCCCTGGGCATGACGTTGATACAGTGCATGCACCGGGTGCATTCCTTGTCATCGATGGAAAGCTTTCCGCCATCAAAAGACATGCAGCCGGTGGGGCAGCGGTTGACGACTTCATCGACAATGTCGAATTTGCCCCAGTTGCCGCCGGAATGAGCGCCGCCGTTGGGCGGGAATTCGCCGTCCACATAGCCTTTGACCGCAGCCTGGTCGACCTGGATTTCATCCCGCCAAGTGCCCACAAAGGAAAGGTCCGCACGGGCGATGGAAGCCACGCAGCAGTTGGGGCAGCCGTCAAATTTGAATTTGAATTTATAGGGGAAAGCGGGCCGATGCAGCTCATCCTGATATTCCTGGGTCAGATGGGTACACAGGGCCTGGGTGTCGTAACAGGCATATTCGCACCGTGCCTGGCCGATACAGTCCGAGGGGGTTCTCAGGTTGGAGCCGGAACCGCCGAGGTCCTGATCAAGGTTGTGTGTCAGTTCGTAGAAAACTTCTTCGAGCTGGGGCGTGGTGGTACCAAGGAATATGATGTCACCCGTGGAACCGTGCATGTTGGTGAGCCCGCTGCCGCGGAATTCCCACAGATCACAGAGTTCTTTCAGGTACTTCGTGGTGTAGAAGTGGCCGGAGGGCTGGTTGACGCGCATGGTGTGAAAGTGTGCAACGCCGGGGAACTGTTCCGGCTGGTCGCAGTAACGGCCGATAACGCCGCCGCCATACCCGAACACGCCCACGATGCCGCCGTGCTTCCAATGGGTCGTACCATCCTTGTAGGAAAGTTCAAGAACCCCCATCAGGTCTTCCACCACGTCCGGGGGAATCTGGTACTCGATGTTTTTCTCGTTTTTCGCTCTTGCCTCTGCTTCCTGCTTCAAGTCGGATACAAAACTCGGCCATGGTCCGGACTCGAGCTGATCCAGCAAAGGAGTCTCATGTTTTGCCATTCTGTTACCTCCATTGATAAAATAATAAAATCATTTTGCCCTGCGGCAATCCAAAACTCAAACCTAATCGTTCTACTACATTACTGCCATACTCCCGGTTTCCCGAAAGTCTGTTATCGGTAAGCGTCAATTTCCTGCTTCAACGCCGGTGCAACCTCATATCCCATTTTTTCGGCCTTGTCGCAATGCTCCACAGCCCTGGCGGTGTCGCCCTTTTCCAGATAGGCAATTGCCAGGTTGTTGTGGGCCACGGCAAATGCCGGTTCCATTTCAATTGCCTTATGGCTGGTTTCGATGCTTTTATCGACTTCCCCTTTCATCAGGTAGGCGTTGCCCAGATTTGCATATGCCTGAAGAAATTTCGGGTTGATGGCAATCGCCTCGTTCAGCGCTTCGATGGCCGCATCGATATCCCCCTTTTGAAGGTATACAAATCCGATGTTCCCGTATCCCTCGGCAAACCCCACACGGGCTTGGACAGCCATCTGATTGTATTGCAGGCATTTGTCAAGGTCGTTCCGCTGAAAATAAATGCCCCCAAGCAGCACATAAGCTTCTGACAGGGTCGGGCTGGATTTAAGCGCCTCTTTCAGTTGTTTTTCCGCTTCTTCAAAGTTATTTTCGGCAAGCAGTGCCACTGCGTAATTATAGCGGGTTGACCCGCAAGTGGGGGCGGCGGCCACCGCCTCTTTGTACTGCCTGATGGTCTCGTTGGGTTCCACGGGTTGTGTCATTAATACTCGATCCATTGTTAGTTAGTGCCCATCCATAAATTGCTATTTTGCCCGATTTCTGCGTCAGGCTCAAATTGCATCCTCAAAATACGCAAAGTATTCCTCCGGTTAAAATTTTCGCCTTCCTTGAACTCGACCAAAATATCTAATTTCTGGACCGATACTAGTTGTTTACCCGGCCGGTGACCATTCCGGGCATTTTCCGTATGGTACGTTAAAATCTATTCTGTAATAAAATGCTCATTTTAATCGCAGGTACGGGGTAAATGTCAAGAGAAAAGACAAAGAAAAGAAGCGAATTGCAAAAAAACTCCAAAGGGCGATGCGTCTCAGCAGAATCCCGTACTGAGGGCGCAGCAAGGCGGCGGTGAATAAGGGGGTTCGGTTTTTTGTATTGTTATTTACCGGGTGTTATGATAAAAAAAAGTCGTATTTATCACTATCAACCCCAGAAAAATCGCAGGAGGGACGACGGAATGAGGCCGGGATGCTACACAGCACTTGTAACACCGTTTACGGATGACGGTGTGAATAACGAGGCCCTGTCACGACTTGTAGAATTTCAGGTGGAAAACGGCGCGGCGGGGATCCTTGCCGCCGGCACCACGGGGGAGAGCCCCACGCTGGAATGGGAAGAGCATAACCATGTGACCGAACAGGTTGCCCGGCAGGCGGCCGGCAAGGCCATGTGTATCGCCGGTACGGGCAGCAACAATACCGCAGAAACCCTCTTTGCCACAAAGCATGCCGTTGAAGCCGGGGCCGAAGCGGTTCTCCTGGTGGACCCCTACTACAACGGCCCCAGTTCGCTTGAGATCCGCCTGGAATATATTGAACCCGTGGCCGCGGCGTTTCCGGAGACGGTTATCATCCCTTACGTGGTCCCCGGCAGAACCGGTGCCCAGATTTTCCCCGAAGACCTTGCCATGGCATTCCGGCGCTATCCCAACGTGCACACTGTCAAGGAGGCCACGGCCAATCTTGATAACATGCGCCGGACCCGGGAGTGTTGCGGTCCGCAATACAATATCCTTTCCGGTGACGACAACCTGACCGCGGCGATGATGACCGATTCCGACATTCGCGCCTGCGGGGTGATATCCGTGTATGCCAATATTTTTCCCGGGGCCGTGTCGCAGATGGTAAATGCGCTGCACTACGGGGATCTGAAAACGGGGCGTGACCTTGCCGGCAAATTGAATCCCCTCCTTTCTCTGGTTACGGTCAGTTCTACAGAGATAACGCCCCATGGCGATGTGACCTGCCGGTCCCGGAATCCCGTGCCGGTAAAAACCCTGATGGCGGTACTGGGCATGCCGGTCGGCGGCTGCCGGCGGCCCCTCGGTAAAATGACCCGCAACGGCATGGATAAGCTGCTGGCCGCGGCCCGGAAGGTTTATGCCGATGCGCCTGAACTGTTCGATCCTCTGTCCGAGTTTTTTGATATTGATGTTTCGGCCCGTCTGAGCGATCCGTCGGTCATTAAGGGCCTGGTATACGATGATTATTAATCCAAAGGGGGACGTTATGGAAGTCAACGAAGGTCTTATCGACAGGCTGGTGCGGCTGGCACTGGCAATCATTATTCTGGTGCTGTTTCTGACGGGTAATCTGCCCGGGTATTGGTCGCTGCTGCTGATTTTTACCGGTACATTCGCCATGACCGCCATTACCGGCTACTGCCCGCTCTACAAACCGCTGGGGATCAATACCGGCAAGAAGTAATGCAGACCAAGGGTTTGGAAGCTTTTTACGAAGCCGTCATTCCTTGTCAAAGCTGTCAATGATAATAGCCCTCATGGACGCCGGCATGGTGATCACGATCACCCGCTTTAAGGCGGCCAGCGGATCGGAGAGGACAGGGGATTTGTCCAGGGCAATGAGCACCAGTGTCACCACCACGGCGGTGATGAGATAGGCGATGGCGATACGAAAAAAAAAGACAAGATGGCGCTGGAAGATACTGCCCCAATCTGATCTCCAATATAGAATGCTAAATGTTTGACAAAAAGATCATATGCGACAAATGAATATTTTCCAAATTGAACTTCAATTGCGACGCGATCCTTGACAAAATCAGTCTGGTTATAACTGTAGTGTCAATTTTTTTAAAAATTTTAGAAGAGAGCTGATGTGATTCGAAATGATTGAATAACAAAAAGAAAGAGATAATCAATTAAGGAGAAAGGAAACAAGACAAGTAACTGATAAGATATAAGAAAGATTTCTTTAATTATTATTTAACGAGCTTTATCCCGGCATTTCCCGGATGAATCATTAATTTCATGCACATCCTCACTCTGTAAGATCTTTTGCAATTGGTTCTCAGCGAAATCATCAGTTTGAGCTAATAAAATAATTAAGCCAACAATTTTGCTCCATACCTTAACAAAAATGCTGCAACATCTGGTCCTGCCAAAATTGATACTGGCTTACCACTTCCTTCTCTAAGTTTTTCCAACTCTTCCTCAACAGTTTTGTTAATAGAGGTCGCCGTTGAGATAATCAACCCCATGTCTGCATCCGGATAATGCTTAAACGCCCTTTTTACGTTCTCTATAGCTCCTACATCCCAATGCTCTCCCTCATAGGATTTGACTTGTACAACTAGCTGGGATGATTTTTCAAGTCCGGGTATTGGTAAACCTCCGTCAAAAGTTACGAGTATGTCGGCACCATGGTCGCCTGCACCTCCCTGCCATTCCGCATTGATAACATTTGGTACATTTTTGAAGACCTCGGCAAACAAACATTCAAGATCGTAATTCGGATGTGTATGATGAATTTTCTCCGTGATAGCATCAAGAAAAGGTTGTATTTCATTCGACAAAAATCGAAGGTTAGCATCTGGTGTTGACTGGCTTGGTGAAATCCCCTTTTCCAAAATTTTCACTAGTTCAAAAAACTCATCTTGGAGATATATTTGCCAAGGTGGCCAAAGATCGCACCATCACCTTCAACGGCCGTATGTACGAAGCGCCCGTGAGCCTGATCGGCCAACGGGTGGAACTGCTCTATCATGAAAACGATGATGCCGCCGTGGAGCTCCGGGCCGCGGGCAAATCCTACGGCTACGCCCGGGAACTTGACCTGCACGTCAACTGCCGGGTCAAACGGGACGAAAACAACAAAGACAATGTCATTCTCACTTCCCGCCAAAATACTTACAAGGGCGGCAATCTGCTATAAGGAGGAACCATGCCTGATCATTATCGCGCCTTTTTTGGGCTTTATACCGACCCCTTCCGGTCGGACCTGTCTCCCCGGGATATCCTGCCCACCGGGGAACTGCAATCGGTGACCAATAAAATCGTCTACGGCGTTCAGCTGGGCAGCGCCGCCATTGTCACCGGAGAAATCGGCAGCGGCAAATCCACCGCCATCCGTTATGCCGCCGCCAACTTCCATCCGTCAGAACACAAGATTCTTTATATCACAGCCACCTCCGGGACGATTATGGAATTTTACCGTCAGATCGTCAGCGAGCTGGGCCTGCATCGCGCCAGCAACTCCAAGGCGGTCATGACCGGCCTTATCAAAAAAGAAATCCGGTCCCTGGTGGAAGACAAAATTAATCTGAAAAACATTGAATTGTCCAAAATAATCAGATATTTTTTGTCAGAATAATGTGAGAATCAACACCTCCTTGCTCTTTGTTCATAAATGCTGCGCTATCCCGCAAAAACGACTGCCCGGTTGTTTTCTGAGGGGGCAAAGTATGTCGCATAATTCAAATTTTTTTCGCCTCGTATACCATAACGAAATCGCACCTCTTCCGCAAAAGCCATGAACTTCTCCAGAGTTTCGTATCTGTTGGTCGGAGATATTGCAAGGTACTGCACAAGATCCCTTCCCAGAAAAAAATTGTTCTTCACAACCGACTGAACATCCTCATACGTAAAATGATCCAATTCAAAAGCCATTGCATTTCCGGAATGAAAAACCGAAAACACATCCTCAATATCGATACAGATAAGACCCGGGAACAGTAGCAGCCGGATCAATGCGTCAATGGCTAAAAATCCGGTATCCTTGGTTTGAACGAAAAGGTTCCAGTTGCCGAGTTCTGGTTTATGAGCCGAAAACGGATGAAAATGAAACAGTCCGGCCAAAAAATCATTTCCGATATTTCCGGGAAGCTGCTTAACCGAAATCCCCGGAACAGGAAAATTCATATCAACATTCGTTGCCGGGATAACTTCGATCTCAGCAAGTGCTTCCTGGCTATCAAACATTTCCGAATCCCTATCACTTGCGTTGATCAGGTCTTGCACAACCCCGTTGGTCATTACATCAATACCGTTTCCAACATCTGCGCTACGGTAATACATATCCATTTGATAATCTTTGCGTGGCCCTTTGTTCCGCTGTGCAATCCTTTTTCTTTTAAACTCCATATTAAACTCCCTGTCTTTATAAGCATAACAGCATCCGAAAAAACTTCGCTACTGCACATTCCTAAAGCCTTTTGGCATGCTTATAGTGTCAATTTTTTTTAAAATTTTTTTGCGGAGCTTTTAAAATCATGAGAATGCAAGGCTATACAATCACGGCGGGATAGAATATATGGAATTTTTAAAGGAGATTCAAAATCAGGATGAATTATAAAAGGAATACTAAGGTGCCCAGCTGATTTGTTTCCTTATAACTTATTGCCTTTCTTCATAAAAACACAGGCAAGATCGAAATAATTATTCACGGAATACTCGAGGTAGATTGCCAATAGTTTAAGGTGAAAACACTACTTCCGAGTTATTTCTGCGTAGAGATTAAAAATTTTCTCGAACCTCTCGTCTTGGTTTATTCTATTATAGCCATTTTCTATAAATTCAATCAAAGCAGCTTCTTGATTTTCTAATGGAATAAATTCAATGAGAGATTTCCGAGTCATTAGGGCAATATAATTTACCTCCCCATCAGCATGTTTCTCAGAAGAAAAATCCTCAATGCTTAAGGAAGAGATTTGATTTTCAAATTCATTCTTTTGATCTATCGTATTAAACCATAAAAATACAGAACAGGAAACATCCGGAATCAGATCCTTTGGATAAAGAGAAATTGGGTACCATTTGTCATGCTCTGGTACATTGTATAAACCAAACAATACCCATACCATTGACTTTTCAGAAATCCCTTTAGGATTGTTTGTATTCGCATCGTGATAAATAACCCCGTAAATATCTTCCATCTCTATATCGCCTTTAATAGGATATTTCTTCAAATTGTATTTACTGAAAGCTCCTTCAGATAAAAAATGTAGGCGCTGAATTAATTCGGCTACAGAATTTCGCTTGGCATTAAAATTCTCAAAAGGGGGTATCCACTTCGCTAACCCTGTGATAGAATCGGCCCATGACAAGCCAATTTCCCAATCACCCGACAGGCGGCGTGGATTATCCCCGAACGTTGCAAGAATTTGATAAATGGT
>JAXHVL010000164.1:0-26000 GCA_034189225.1 Thermodesulfobacteriota bacterium | reverse complement strand
AGCTTGCTCCCTTTTTCCGTGCCTTTCCGTGTATTCCGTGGTTAATCAAACGGCAGTCGATTATGATCACGAAAAGGTAGAAGTGGCGAAGCAATCTTTCGATCCCGCCATAATACGTTATTTCCCGCAAAAACACCGCGGCGGGTTTGAAAGCTTTTTACGAAGCTCCAACTCTCTCCATCGCAGAATTCCATGGGAAATACCTGTTGAGCCCGGCTATTGATTCTGTTACATTCATCATTTATTAACCTGCTAAATGAAAGGAGTTCCCGTGAAACCTTTAATAAGAGCAATTGTATGTGCAGGCCTTCTGGCGCTTGTTGCAGGGTGCCAGAATCAGGGGCAACAGTCGGCAAGTCCCGCCGAACCGACGACGGACAAGGAGAAAGTCAGTTATATCATCGGGGCGAACATGGCCCGGTCCATTGCCAACATCAGCGACGAGATCGATGTAGCCATGATGCAAAAAGGCATGGAAGACCAGATCAAGGGCCAAGACCTCCTGGTTTCGGATGAAGAAGCAAGACCGCTGCTCCAGGCGTTCTCTGAAAAAATCAGGGCCAAACAGCAGGAGCAGATGGCGGCAGCCGGCCAGAAGAACCTGGAAGAAGGCCAGGCCTTTCTTGAAGAAAACAAAGGGAAAGAAGGCGTCAAAACCACCGAAAGCGGCCTTCAGTATAAAATCCTGGAAAAGGGACAAGGCCAATCCCCGGACAAGACAGACAAGGTAAAGGTCCATTACAAGGGCACCACCATCGACGGTACCGTTTTTGACAGTTCCTATGACCGTGGAGAGCCGGCCGTCTTTGCTGCGGACAAGGTTATCAAGGGCTGGACCGAAGGTATTCAACTGATGAAGGAAGGCGGCAAGTACAAGCTGTTTATTCCCGCCGAACTCGCTTACGGGCAACAGGGCGCCGGTCAGAATATCGGTCCCAACGAAGTCCTGATTTTCGAAGTGGAACTGCTTGAGGTCCTCAACGAACAGCAAAAAGACGAGAAAGACCAGTCAGCCGGATAGCGCACGGAGAGATTCACCGCTGAGGCGCAGAGAACGTAGCGATTGATCTCGCGTTGCGCCTCCGCGGTAAAACTGAACAGCAACACGTGCCTCGCCCCTTGCAGCGCAGCCGAAGGCTGCGGGGCGCCCTTTCTTTTGCATACTTTTCTTTGACGGCTTCGTAAAAAGTCCAATTTCTTTGTTGCGCTGCATCTCTCGTCATGTCACGTACAACTAAGTACGCTCCATTCCTCGAGATTTGCGCGCCTCGAACTTGAACTTTTTACTTTGCCGTCCCAAAATTGACTTTTTACGAGTACATCTTCTTTGGGCGAGCAAAGAAAAGTATGGATAAAAAGCAATCACGGAAAAAAAAGTCGATCCAAGCCCACGTTACTTTCTGCAAAAACGCCGCGCGTGCCGCTGGGCGCTTCCAAGGAACTTAATTTGCCAATTTGAGAAAAAGTTGCCTCTCGCTAAGACGCAAAGACCGCAGAGAATGAAAAGAATATTCTTGGCGATCTTGGCGGCTTGGCGAGAGGATAACAAATATAAAGTACGGATATTTAATCAATAATCAATGACGGCAAAAAATGATGCCACCGGCCCGAAGTTCCTTTCTGCATTAATACCGCCGCGGCGGGGTTGGAAGCTTTTTACGAAGCCCTAATCCGTAATCCAGCTCATGGTATAAAAGGTATCGGCCGGCGGCTGAATCCCGGCCGGCTCCCGGCGCTGCCAGGCGCCTGTAACACCCATTTCCCTCCCCATGAGTTCGAAATGGCACATAGCGATCCCCATGTCCACATTGTGAAGCCCGAACCGGTGGTAAATGCGGCTGGCTTTGGTCCTGTAAAAATGAAAGGCTGATGCTTCCTTGTCCCGAATGATCCGCCAGGGCTGTGAATTGCCCGCCGAAGGGGCGCGCCTGACCATTTCCAGCATTTGGCTGTAAGGGGATTCATCTGCCAACACCACGGGTGTGGTGAAATCGCTTTCAAAAAACAGGGATTCCCGGCTTTTGCGCTTGTGGGCGCGGACAGCCGCCCGGCTGACCTTTTCAAAAAGACGACGGTCGGCGGCATGCCCCACCGTACAGGTGGCGGGGAACCGTTCTCCTGTGGTCACCTGAAAATCATGAAAAAAGGCGGGATCAAAAAACCCGATCCAGCAGGTGCCCAGTCCCAGCTCCGTGGCCTTGAGCACCAACTGCTCCAGCAGATAACCATAACTTTCATTGGCCATTTCCGAGGCGTTAACCGCTCCAACAAAGAAATACCGGGGATTTTTTTGCAACCCGTAATTGCCCAACCTGACTTTTTCCCCCTTGACAAACGGTCTTTCCAGCACCTGAAACCGGCTCGGCTCCCCCAGCAGTCCCCGGTCCAGGCGGGCGCAGGCGTCCGCCAACACCCCCATATCCTCGGCGGCAATGGCCTCGCCGGTATGGGTCCTGGATGAGGTACGGATCTGGATCAGCTCTCTGACGGACCTGTTGTAGTCGATCATCTTTTCCCCCTCTTAGGGTTCGTCACAAAATAAGTTGGGCAAATTTGGCGCCGGAATTTTTTCCGTCTTCGAGACGCGAGGATCGAGCAAGCTATTTGACCGACGAAGCAACAAAGAAAACGGGAAAAAGAACAAGCCAAATGGTCAAGTTATTTTGTGACGAACCCTTACCTGCGTGTCATAGTTTACACTCGCTCAAATCCATTTCTATCGCATCATGACAAACGGATTGGTCCTCTTCTCCGTGCCTATGGTGGTGTCGGGTCCATGCCCGCAGCAGACCCGCACATCATCGCCCAGGTGAAACAGCTTGTTCTGAATGGCGGCAATCAGCGTGTTGAAATCCCCGCCCGGGAAATCGGTGCGGCCGATGGATCCGGCAAAAAGTGTATCGCCCACAAACGCGGTATTATCCGTAAAAAGCGTAATGCCGCCCGGGGAATGGCCCGGGGTATGAATCACCGACATCTCGATATTGCCGAAGGTCACGGTATCGCCGTCGCCGATGGTCCTGTCCGGCGGCGGTGAATTCTCCGAGGCCAGGCCGAATGCCGATGCCATTTCCGCAAGCCCGGACAGCATGGGCGCATCCTCTGCATGAATCAGCAGTTCGGCGCCGGTTGTTTCTTTCATCTGTTTGTTCGCGCCGACGTGATCAAAATGGCCATGGGTATTGATGATATATTTTACCGTGAGCTTTTGCGAAGCAAGGGCACGCAGGATTCTGTCGGCCTCGTCGCCGGGATCGATGACCGCGGCCTGTTTTGTCTCCTCGCAGCCCACGATAAAACAGTTTGCCATGATCATGCCCACTTCCAGCTTTTCAATAATCAAAACCAACCTCCAGTAAAAAATGTTACAAACGTCTTCCGTTGAAAAACGATTGGGGTGATACGTTATTCCTTCTGTCCCGTCCGTTCTTTTGCCTGTTCGATCAGCTCGAGCAGGCTGGCCACCTTGGGCTTGGGCCGGGCATCGAGAATACGGGCCACCGTTTCTTCGTCATAGTGCGCCCGCAGGTAATCCACCACGTCAAAATATTCCCACCAGCAATCGGCGACTTTAAAGCAGGGCCCGCCGTCATCACCGCAGCCGAGACAATAGGCGAAAGTGATCTCGTGACCAAGCCTCGGACAACGCCGTTCCTTTGTTTCCGGAGCACCGGCGTCACGCATGACCTGCCTACCCCCGCATTACCTTTTCCGGTTTCGGGAAATCCGCATAAATGGATTCCGCAGCAGCAAGCTCTTCATCTGTCATCGTGATATCCGTCAGGTTGCCGGAAAAGTACTTGTCATAGCCGTTCAGATCCAGCAGGCCATGACCGCTCCAGTTAAACAGAATGACCTTTTCTTTGCCTTCTTCCTTGGCCTTGAGCGCCTCGTCAATGACACAAGCCAGCGCGTGGTTGGTCTCGGGCGCCGGAATAATGCCTTCGGTCCTGGCAAAACGGACGCCGGCTTCATAAGATTTTAATTGCGGAATGGATTTGGGCGTAATAATGTTTTCACATACAAGTTGGCTGACCGTAGGGGCCATCCCGTGGTACCGCAGTCCGCCGGCATGGAAAGGCGGCGGCACAAAGGCATGTCCCAGGCTGTGCATGGGCAGAAGCGGCGTATACCGGGAGGTATCGCCATGGTCATAAACAAACGGCGCCCGGGTCAGGGTGGGACAACCCTGGGGTTCAACCGGGTATATGTCAATATCCTTTCCGTTAATCTTGTCATACACGAAGGGGAAGGCAAGACCGGCAAAATTGCTGCCCCCGCCGGCGCATCCGATGACCACATCGGGGTATTCACCGACCTTCTCAAGCTGCTTCTTGGCTTCGAGACCGATGATGGTCTGGTGCAGCATCACATGGTTCAGCACACTGCCCAGGGAGTACCGGGTCTCACCGGTGGTATCGCCAACTGCCGCTTCAATCGCCTCGCTGATGGCAATGCCCAGGCTTCCCGGTGTATCCGGGTCTTTTTCAAGCGCATCCCGGCCGGCCTTTGTCTGCTCGCTGGGACTGGGGATGCAGTTGCCGCCCCAGGCCGACATCATCAGCTTACGATACGGCTTCTGGTCGAAACTCACCCGGACCATGAACACCCGGCATTCCAGCCCGAAATGAGCGCATGCATAGGACAGGGCACTGCCCCACTGACCGGCGCCGGTTTCCGTGGTAATCTTCTTGATGCCAAATTCTTTGTTGTAATACGCCTGGGCAACGGCGGTATTGGGCTTATGGCTGCCGGGCGGGCTGACGCTCTCGTTCTTGAAATAAATCCGGGCGGGCGTACCCAGGGCTTTTTCCATGGCACGGGCTCTGACAAGCGGGGACGGTCGCCATATGGTCAGCACATCCAGCACCTCTTCGGGAATATCGATCCACCGTTCCGTACTGACTTCCTGCTCGATAAGGTTCATGGGGAAAACAGGGGCCAGCGTATCCGGACCGATGGGCTTGCCATCCGGTCCCAGCGGCGGGTTCATTTTGATGTCCGCGAGAATATTGTACCATTGCCGCGGCATTTCGTATTCTGAGAGAAAAATTTTCCTGGGCTCCATACCTCACTCCTTGCTGTCTGTTGGGTTGTCCGTTTCAAAAGGCTCTTGCCGGGTATCGCTGCTCAACGCCTTGTTGATCCGGTCCAGAACGCCATTGATGAACGCGCCGGATTCTTCGGTACCGAATTTTTTACCGATCTCGATGGCCTCATTAATGGCCACCTTGGCGGGAACATCGTCGCAATAGAGCATTTCATAAACAGCGATGCGCATAATGTTCCTGTCAACTCCCGACATCCGGCTGATCTTCCAGTGCTCTGAGCTTCCCTCGATCCAGGCCTCAACTTCGTCACGTGCCTGTTTCACCCCTTGCACCAGCGTAAAAAAATGGGGATATGTTTTCCGCGACAGGTTAAACCGTGCGCAAAAATCTTCGAGCCGCTCATCTACCCGATTACCGGGGATAACATCTTCGGCAAAAAGAAATTGTAAAGCAAGTACCCTTGACCTGCGTCTGCTTGCCATATCTAAGTCCGGTTCACCACTTCCATCAGGTTTGCCATTTCCACGGCCGCGATGGCGGCATCCCAGCCTTTGTTGCCTGCCTTGCTACCGGCCCGCTCGATAGCCTGTTCAATCGTGTCCGTGGTGACGATGCCGAAGATAACCGGCTTTGAGGCTTCCAGCCCCACCAGGGCGATCCCCTTGGAGACTTCGGCGCTCACATAATCAAAATGGGGGGTCGCCCCGCGAATTACCGCCCCCAGGCAGATAACCGCGGAGTAAGCCTCCTTGGCCGCCATCTGCTTGGCCATGAGGGGAATTTCAAATGAGCCGGGCACTTTGACAATATCAATATCATCCTCCACCGCGCCGTTACGGATCAAGGCATCCACGGCACCGGCCACCAGCCGGTCAGAGATAAAATCGTTAAACCGGCTTGCAATCAGCACGAACTTTTTTCCCTTGGCAGAAAGTCCCGCTTCTATAACGTTTGGCATTTCCTTTCCTCCCGGTATTAATGACGGCTCTCCTCGGCTTCCGCCCAAAGCGCGGGAACCGGGGGGGTAAACCGTTTTTCTCAGGGCACGCTGTCCAGATTGAGCAGATGTCCCATTTTCAGTTTTTTACATTCCAGATAACATTTATTGTATTGGTTGGGCGGAATTTCGATGGGGACCTGTTCCACCACTGACAAACCGTATCCCTCCAACCCGATAATTTTTTTCGGATTGTTGGTAATCAGCTTCATTTTCTTCACGCCCAGATCGGCCAGCACCTGAGCGCCGACCCCGTAATCCCGGAGATCCGCCTTGAAACCGAGTTTTTCGTTGGCTTCCACTGTGTCATACCCATGATCCTGCAGATTGTAGGCCTTGAGCTTGTTCACCAGGCCGATCCCCCGGCCCTCCTGTCGAACATAAAGCAGCACGCCAGCGCCCTCGGCTTCCATCATTTCCATGGCTTTGTGAAGCTGGTTGCCGCAATCGCACCGAAGAGAACCAAAGATGTCGCCGGTAAGGCATTCGGAATGGACTCTTACCAGAACGGGCGTGTCCTTGTCAATCTCGCCCTTTACTAGCGCAATATGCTGGAAGTCCTCCATCTCGTTTTCATACACAATGACCTTAAATTCGCCGCCGTAGCAGGTGGGCACCACCGCTTCGACCGCACGGTGGACAAAGGATTCGGTCCGCATGCGGTATTCGATCAGATCGGCGATGGTGCAGATGCCGATATTATGCTTGGCACTGAACTTCTCCAGGGAAGGCATGCGTGCCATGGTGCCGTCGTCATCCATGATTTCACAGATCACGCCAGCGGGTTTCAGACCGGCGAGACGGGTCAGGTCCACGGAGCCCTCGGTCTGACCGGCCCGGACGATAACCCCGCCGCGTCTTGCCCGAAGCGGAAACACATGCCCGGGACGGACCAGGTCGTCGGGCCTGACGTTGTCCGCTACGGCCGTTTGAATGGTTTTGGCCCTGTCCGCCGCGGAGATCCCCGTTGTCACCCCGTTCTTGGCCTCGATGGAAACCGTGAAGCCAGTCTCAAAGGGAGATGTATTCTTATCCACCATCAAGGGCAGCTGCAGTTCCTCTATCTTTTTGGCGTCCAGCGCCAGGCAGATCAGGCCGCGACCATACATGGCCATGAAGTTGATCGTCTCCGGCGTCACTTTTTCCGCCGCAATCATAAGATCGCCTTCATTCTCCCGGTCTTCATCATCCACAAGGATCACCATCCGGCCTTCCTTGATTTCCCTGATTGCCTCTTCAATACTGATAATACCCATTGTATATCTCCTGATACTTAAAGAAACCCGGCCTTTGCCAGAAATTCCCGGCTGATTCCTTGTGCAACCGATGCCCCCGGACCTTTCTGCGCTGCCGGCATGTCCTTGGCATTTTTCGCGAAAAGAAAATGCGCCACATATTTTCCGATAATATCCGTCTCTATGTTTACCGGATCGCCCAAGTTGCGGGAACCGATGGTCGTGATCGCCGCCGTATGCGGAATAATGCTAACCTCGAAAAAATCCTCTCCGCAGTCGTTGACCGTCAGGCTGATGCCGTCCACCGCCACCGAGCCCTTCTGTACGATATACCGGGAAAGTCCGGCGTCCACCCCCACGGTTACGATAACCGCGTTGTCCAGCTGCCGGAGGCTCCGGATGGCGCCGGTACCATCAATATGGCCGGTCACGATATGGCCATCGAGCCGGTCGGAAAACCGGAGCGCCCGCTCCAGGTTGACCTGCTCGCCTGCATGCAGACGCCCCAGGGTAGTCCTGGAAAGGGTCTCGGGCGCGGCATCGGCCTCGAACATGCTGCCGGACAGTGACACAACGGTGAGGCAGGCGCCATTGACAGCAATACTGTCGCCCACCGCCGTGCCATGAAGATCAAAACCGGTGGCCACCCCGACCCGTTTTCCACGGCCGGCGGGCCGTACGGCCTTGATGGTGCCAAATCCTTCTATGATCCCGGTAAACATCCGATATACCCTTCCATCATCACATCCTCACCGAACCGGTGCACGGTCAGGTCCCGCACCGGTATGGCGTCCTTCATCAACGCCGGCCCCTTGCCGCTGCACACGGGAATGCCGTCGTCACCCCCGAGAATTCTGGGGGCATAGAAAAAACAAATCTTGTCCACTATTTTCTCGGCCAGGGCCGAGCCTGCAACCTTCGCTCCACCCTCGATGAGCAGGCTTGTCATGCCCATCTGCCCGAGTGTCTTCATCAGCTTTTCAAGAACGATGCGGCCGTTTTCCGCTTCCGCTTCAACAATCCTTGCCTTTGCCGCCAGCCCGGCTTTTTTTTCCGCATCCGCGCCGGCGGCACAGACAATGATTGTTTCCGCCGTGGAATCCTGGTGCAGCATCCTTGCATCCGGGTCCATGGAGAGCCGGGGATCAAGAATCACCCGAACGGGATCCTTTGTCTGCCAACCCGCAATACGGGCCGTCAGTCTCGGGTTATCCGCGCGGACCGTTCCGGCACCCACCATGATCGCATCCGATGCGTGCCGCAGTTCATGCACAAAGGCCCGTGACGCTTCTCCGCTGACCCACCGGGAATCCCCGGAACCGGCAGCGATCCGGCCATCCAGGGTCATGGCGCATTTCAGGGTCACGAACGGTATCCTGGTGTTGACGTATTTCACAAACCACTCAATCTGCTTTTCCGCTGCCGCCCGGCAAACCCCTTGCTCGACGATAAGGCCCTTTTCCCTGAGAAACGCAATTCCGTTGCCGGTCACATCCGGATTGGGATCGCGCATGGCCACCACTACCCGGCGGATACCGCTTTCGTATATCTTTTTGGTGCAGGGCGGTGTTCTGCCCGTATGATTGCAGGGCTCCAGGGTTACATAAATATCGGCGCCACGGGCATTGTCTCCCGCATCGTCAATGGCCATAACCTCTGCATGCGCCTTTCCTGCCGCTGCATGCCAACCCTGGCCGACGACATTACCGTCCTTCACCACCACCGCTCCCACGGTAGGATTGGGCGACGTAAATCCCCTGCCTTTTTCCGCCAGGGTTAATGCCATCTCCATATATGCCGCATCCGCCATTGCCGACAATCTCTTTAAGCGCCGTTCCTACTGTTTCTTCAGAAGACTTTTAAGCTCCGAATAAAAATCATGAACATCCTTGAACTCCCGGTAAACAGAGGCAAACCGGACATAGGCCACATCATCCAGCGAGTGAAGCTTTTTCATCACCTTTTCGCCAATAATGCTGGAAGGGATCTCATTTTCACCCGTCTCCATGAGGTCACGCTCGAGTTCCTCGATAAAATCCTCGATAATATTCATACTGATCTGGCGCTTCTGGCAGGCGCTCTGCATCCCGGCCCGCAACTTGTCCTTTATAAACCCCTCTCGGCGGCCGTCCTTTTTGATGATCATGAGTGGAACCTTTTCCACATGCTCATAGGTCGTAAACCGGCGGCCGCACTGAAGGCATTCCCGGCGCCTTCTGGTTTCCGTCTCTTCCCGGCTCAGCCGCGAATCAATCACCTTGTTGTTAAGATTGCCGCAAAAGGGACATTTCATAAGCGCTCCTTGTTACGCATGCTCCCCGCCTAGCTGTATCAGCTCGACACCGGCCTCATCGAGCATGGTCCTGGACATTTCATCGGCGTATCCGTCCTTGTAGTAAATCGTCTTGATACCCGCATTGATAATCATTTTGGCGCAGATAAAACAGGGCAAATTGGTGCAATACAGGCAGGCGTCATTGATGGAAACACCGTGGGAGGCGGCCTGGATGATGGCGTTCTGTTCGGCATGAATCCCCCGGCACAACTCGTGCCGCTCACCGGACGGAACCGCCATCTGCTCCCGAAGGCATCCAGTGTCCGCACAATGGGAAACATTGGAAGGCGCACCATTGTAACCGGTGGCCAAAATCCGCTTGTTTTTTACAATAATGGCACCAACATGCCGCCGCAGACAGGTGGAACGACTGGCCACCAGTTCGGTAATCTCCATGAAATAGGTGTTCCAGTCCGGGCGGGCAGAGGGTGTCATGGGGCCTCTCCGGGATACAGGGGGAAGGTCTTGCACAACTCGGTCACCTTGGCCCGTGTTGTTTCAATCACGCCTTCATCGGTCCTGTTTTTCAAAACATCCACGATCATGTCGCCGATCTGAATCATTTCATCATCGCCCATGCCCCGGGTGGTTAGCACCGGGGTGCCGATCCGAACACCGCTGGTCACAAAGGGGCTCTGGGTATCAAAGGGAATGGTATTTTTGTTCAAGGTGAGCCCGGCGCGCTCCAGCGCCTCTTCGGCATCCTTGCCCGTAACGCCGATATTCCTCAGATCGGCCAGCATGGTGTGATTGTCGGTGCCGCCGGAGACCAGCTCGATACCGTGTTCCATCAATCGCGCAGCAAGGGTTTGAGCGTTTCGCACCACTTTTTTCTGATATATAACGAATTCATCGGTCAGCGCCTCGCCGAAGGCCACCGCCTTGGCGGCGATCACGTGCATCAGCGGCCCGCCCTGAATGCCTGGGAAAATCTCCTTGTTCATCTTCTTGCTGTAATCCCTGTTTGAAAGAATCAACCCGCCCCGGGGCCCACGAAGGGTTTTGTGGGTGGTGGAGGTTACCACATCGGCATATGGCAGCGGCGATGGATGGAGCCCGGCGGCCACCAGCCCGGCGATATGTGCCATGTCGACCACCAGATAGGCGCCGGCAGAAGCAGCGATCTCAGCGAACCGTTCAAAATCAAGCTGCCGCGGATAAGCACTGGCACCTGCGATGATCATATGGGGCTTGTGAGTCTTTGCCAGATCGGCCAGCTGCTCGTAATCAATGGTCCCGGTATCTTTTTTCAGGCCGTAATGCTTGAAATCAAAAATCTTTCCGGAAAAACTCACCGGACTGCCGTGTGTAAGATGCCCGCCGTGGGACAGATCCATGCCGAGAATCCGGTCGCCGGGTTTCAGCAGGGCGAAATAAACCGCCATGTTCGCCTGGGAGCCGGAATGGGGCTGAACATTGGCATATTCTGCGCCAAATAGTTTTTTGGCCCGCTCGATGGCGAGGTCTTCCGCCATATCCACAAATTCACAACCGCCGTAATATCGTTTCCGCGGGTAGCCTTCGGCGTATTTATTGGTCAGCACACTTCCCTGAGCGAGCATCACCGCCTTGCTTGCCACATTCTCCGAAGCAATCAACTCCAGGTTATGCTGCTGCCGCTCGAATTCCAGGGAAATCGCCCTTGCTACCGCAGGGTCCTTTTCAGCAAGGTATTCCGAAATCATAATTCAAACCCCTTTCCTGACCGGCCATCAGCCTTGCTCCGCATGGCCAATGGCCGGTATATCAAACCGCACCCCTTCCATTCCGGAAGCCGGTCGCCGGCCGGAAACGGTTAATGGCGCGTCAAATCGCCGCAACCGCTGGGGCAACGCCGATGCCGGTATTTACATTATATTTACAGCCGTTTGGTTATAAAATCCACCGCATCCTTCACGGTAAGAATTGTTTCCGCTTCTTCATCTGATATTTCAAGGTCGAATTCATCTTCCAGGGACATGAGCAGTTCGACGATATCAAGGGAGTCGGCCCCGAGATCGTTAATAAATTCAGCTTCGGACTGAATTTCGCCGGCATCAATATCAAGCCGTTCTGCCAGAATTCGTTTCACTTTATCTTCAATCGACATATTTCATCTCCTTTTAAGCGTCCATTCGCCTGAACAGATCATTCCACATTCCTGTCCGCCAAAAAGCCCTGCATTCTCCTGCCCCCTCTTACATGTAGATTCCACCGTTCACATGAATCACCTGGCCCGTTATGTAAGCAGCCGCATCCGAAGCCAGAAAAACCGCCATGGACGCAACATCCGCGGGGGTTCCTATTCTGCCCAGCGGTATCCTGTCAGCCAGCTGCGCCCGGGCTTCCGCTGAAAATGTGGCAGTCATATCGGTTTCAATAAAACCCGGCGCCACCGCGTTTACGGTAATATTCCGGGCGGCGAATTCCGCTGCGGCCGACTTTGTCAGGCCCATCAGCCCGGATTTTGCAGCCGCATAGTTGGCCTGCCCCGCATGGCCAGAGGCGCCCACCACCGACGAGATGTTGATAATCCGGCCATACCGCTGCTTGATCATCTGGCGGGAAACCGCTTTAATACAATGAAATGCCCCCTTTAAATTGACGTCCATCACGTCGTCCCAGGCGGCTTCCTTCATCATCGGAATCAAGGCGTCCCTGGTGATGCCGGCGTTGTTGACCAGCACATCAATCCTTCCGGACGCGGCGACAATCTCCTTGAAAAACGCCTTGACCGGCTGTTCCCGGGACACATCCACACAAGCGGCCGTAGCCTCTCCGCCGTTTTCCCTGACAAGGCGTTCGGTTTCTTCGGCGGCGGCAGCATCAGACACATAATTGAGGTAGACGTGGGTGTCAGCACCGGCAAACGCCAAGCAAATAGCCCGGCCTATGCCTCTGGCACCGCCCGTCACCACCACAATCCGCTTACCGTCGCCTTTGCTTTCGGTCACATTGCGTTCAGCCATCATTACATGGAATCCTGCTCATTGCCGCCGGCAATGACACAATCAATCGTCCCCATCTGTTATTCCTCGACGTCAAAAACCGTCCGGTCTTTATAGGTGCCGCAGGAGGGACATGCCCTGTGATGAAGTTTCACCTCACCACACTGCGGGCAGGGTGTCACATTGAGCGGGGACACCTTTGTATGCGCTCGCCGCATATCCCGTTTTGATTTTGATTTTTTGCGTTTCGGTACTGCCATTTCTCTTTCTCCCAAACCTTTCTGTTGTCAATAAACGGCACCTCATCGATACCGCTTCGCTTGTATAATCTTATAAGAATTACTGGAAATACCGGTGATTGTCAAGACATTTATCGGTCAAAACATTTCAAGAATCCGGTGCTGGAATCCGGGTTAAAGCTGCATGATCCCCTCCCGTACGGCGAACTTGGTAAGCTCGGCCACACTGTGAAGGTCCAGCTTTTCTATGATATGACGGCGATAGGGTCTTCCAAGGAACTTTCTGTAAAAACACCGCAAAGCTGGGTAAGCCGCTTTTTACGAAGCCCGTCAGGTTTGGGTGTATCCATGAAAGGGGGTTCGTCCACATCCAAATCAAAATTGCTATCGAATTTGATCAAAATCGATTATAGTGGCATGGTACCGGATTCGAATGAAAAATTCACAAATCCGCCAAGTCCGGACATTACAGGCCTCGCCTGGAAACAGACTCGCCGGATGTGGGAATGGTGATGCTGGACTGGAATCCCGGGACTTTATGGGCTGTCAAAAAATAACTGTTACATTCGGTTGCCGCTTCATTCCGTCCAGTGGCGTTGCGCTCCTTGCGACATAGACTTACTATGCCTCAGTCGCGCGCCTTGCCGGACGGGCGAATCGACAACCTCGGTGTGACACACTTATTTTCTGACAGACCCTTAGAGAAAAGGGGAAACATGACCATTGATGTCTCGCTGCTGCCCTTGGCAGGGGCGATCTGCCTTTTTGCCGCCATCGCCGTGGCCCTGATACGCTATGTCAACTTCCGGCCGCTAAAGCGAATGTTTCCCGGCTACCGTTAACAGACCCTTACCATTGGCGCCTGGTCGTCGGTGCCCTTTATGACCCGTTCGGGTTCTTTTTGCAGGCGGTCAAGCCGGATATTGCAGAGTCGGCGTCCCCGCTCATGAAAGGGTTGATTCTGGCGGAATTCGTGCCTGCAACCTATGGATTCGGCGCGGTATGACTAGCCATTTTCGCCAGGATGCGGGATACAAATTGAAACGGTGCAGCCCGGGCGACACGGCAATTAACGGCTTGTGCTACTTCACCACCACCCGGTTCCGCCCGCCCTCTTTGGCGGAATACAGGGCCATATCCACCCGTCCGAACAGGTCCCCGGGGGTTTTGTCGGTATGACGGCTCATACTGGCCCCGATACTGATGGTGAAGCCGATAGTTGTCTCCCCGTGGGGAATCTCAATCGCAGCCACCGCCGCCCGAAGCTTTTCCGCCACCTGCGCCGCACCGGTCCCCTTCGTTTCCGGAAGAATAACGGCAAACTCCTCCCCCCCGTATCGGGCCAGCATATCGGTTTCCCTTAACAGCGGATGCACCTTCGCCACAATCGCCCTCAGGCACTGATCGCCCGCTGCGTGGCCGTAAGTGTCATTCACGCTTTTAAAATAATCCACATCAAAAATCAACATTGAAAAATGCCGTTTATAACGGATCAGCCGGCTGATTTCCTCCGTGATGCGCCTATCGAACGCCCGCCGGTTGCACGCACCGGTCAGCGGGTCGGTCAGGCTTTCCTTTTCAAGCTGCTCGGCCTTGACTTTGGCTTCCAGGGCTTCTGTTTTCATCCGCTTGAAATCATTTTTCATCAGGGCGATATCCCGGTCCATTTTCCGCCGGATCGCCGCCTCCCGCTCCCGCTGGGCCGTTATTGCCTGCCGCATGCTGTCCAGCCTTGCAGTTACGGCGGTCTTCAGCTCCTCGAGCGTCCGGCTTGACCGCAGAAAATCGGTCATGCCATCCAGTTTCTCCTCTATCACCTCCGCAAAGGCATCGTTGGAAGAATATATCTCCGTCGTATTTTCAAAGGCCGAATTCAGAATCTTTTCAAATGAGATAAGCTTGGTGCCCAGTTCTTTGACAAAATCGGTAACCGTCTCCCGTTCTGAGGCCACCCAGTCCATGTAATCCTTCACCAGGGAAAGGATCTCCATACGAAGGGTCAGGAAATCATTTATCGTGCCGGCGGCTTTGATGTGCCCCCCGATACTGGCAAGCCGGCTGAGAAACATTTCGCCCAGCTCACTTCCCAGCGTGTCAATGATATCCTGGTAGGTCTTTCTGAACTGGTCGATATACCGTTTTTCCACATCTTCCGCATCCGTGCCGGGGACTTTCAGCAGATTGCGCAGAAAGGTTTTCTTCGGTCTGGTCGAACCACCGGCCGTCGCTACCGCTGTCTTATCTGCCATGGTTTTCAATTCCGAGAACACCGCCTCAATGACCTCTGTCGATGCATTGTCCCGCACCACCCCCGCAAGCTTCCGGCTCTGCCGGTATACCGCCTCTTCCTCTGTTTTGGCTATGAATTCGGCAAAAAACAGCACAATACGTCTGAAGGCGGCCTCGTTCGCCACCGCCTTCTCTTCAACCGCCGACAGCTCCGACATGAGACTGTCCTTCTGCCGGCTCAGCCGTTCAATATCCTGCTGCAAGCGGTCATGTATCGACGGGTCGGCTTCATCGCCGTCCACCGCCATCAATCGTTGGGCCTCGGGCATCCGGGAAAGGACTTCATAGAGGGACTCGCTGGTCAGCTTTTCCCCCTTTTCCGAAAGCCGCTTGAGGCCGTCAACGGCCAGGGAGGTAAAATCTCTGATCAGCCTGTCATCCTGTTGCGCAGACATGGAGGGTCTCCTGCTGTTTGATCCAATGGTAACGGCTTCGTAAAATGCCCAATAGCTGCGTTGCGATGCATCTTTCGTCATGTCACGTAAGGTGTAGGGGCGAACCTATGTGTTCCCCCGTCTATTGGACAGACACGCAAGTCTGCCCCTGCAATACATTCCTCAAAATGCATCGACGCCTTGCTCTTGAACTTTTTACTTTGCCGTACCAAAGTGACTCTTTACAAGAGCATTAATCAGTAGTATCCGGTTAGGTTTTTGCACATCAGGATCTATGACCGCAAATGGCGGCTGGATCGCAAAAACCTCCTGTAATTATTCATTTTTAAATCAGTCGCTTATCAATATATAAAGTATATGAAACATTATTTCTCACATGCTCCGTTCCGAATGCAAGATTAAAACTCAAACAATGACAGGCATACATAAGCTATAACCAGAACGGCAGATACTATAGTCTGCCTCAAGTCCCCCGGTTTAACGACTATGGCCAGTGGAACTATAAAAACATTGCTTTCTACCGACATGGCAACTTGAAAAAAACGATTACTCACCTTTCCGATCCGGAAGCCATCCTGATACTGGTTGCGATCATCCGGGAACACGGGATTTCGGCTGAAGAAATTGCGGCCCTTCCGGAAATCAAAAAAAGCAAGATAAAGATGTCCCCTATCAAAAATATAAGAATGGGAAATGAGAGCTTTCTATTACGTATAAAATCGGTTGGACTTTGGCGATACGTATTGATAAAATGTTCAGAGTTAATGATTTTTTAAGAAAGCGGATCAGTCTGACTCAAATTTTTAGCAGCTTCCGTGCCAACTTTGGAAGATTTGTCATTAAATTTCGACATGGTATGCTCTTTTTTTATGGTAACTGTTGTTTGTTATTAACAATTGAGCATACCATATCGACCTCTAAAAAGCAATTTTTATTTATAAATTCAGAAAATTAAATTGCAATACGACCTTAAGTTAATAACATTGAGTGCCCATCCATAAATTGGTATTTTGCCCGATTTCTGCGTTGGGCTCAAATTTTAATCCTCAAAATACCCAAAGTATTCCTCCGGTTAAAATTTTCGCCTTCCTTGAAATCGGGCAAAATATCTAATTTCTGGACGGACACTAGTTGATCTTGATCTTTTTCGGTTTCGCCTTTTCCGATTTAGGTACGGATACGGTCACTACGCCATCATGATACGTGGCATCGACCTTTTCCTCTGAGGCATCATTGGGAAGCCTCAGGCTTCTGGTGAACGTACCGAAATAGCTTTCCCTGAAGTGATAATTTTCGTTGTCGTCCTTTTTCTCCTGTTTTTTCTCTCCCTTCAGCGTTAAGATACCGTTATTTAACGAAATATCGATATCTTCCTTCTTTAATCCCGGCAGTTCAGCCTTTACTAAATACTCATTGTCCGTCTCGGAAACATCAATCGCCGGTACCCAGCTGGCTTCCCGGTTGGTAAGGGCCGGCATACCGAAATCCTCGAAAAGGCGGTCAAAAAGATCACCCTGTGTATTCTCATGTCTCTTTAACCAGTTGTTTCTCCATATAGAGGGTGTCAGTGCGTTCATGGCAATACCTCCTTTATATCCAAAGTGTTATATGATGTCATATCGACATCTTTTACTATAAAATTAATCACACTCCGGAACGGGTCAAGGGGGGTAAGAGCAATCAGTCATACTTTTCTTTCATGATCTTCATGGTAAAAAAGGGCTTTTTTATAGAGTCGTCATGATATAATAATAGACAATTCAAACAAGAAGATGTTTTACGTGTTTGTCAGAAAATGCCTTACGGGAGGATGGAACGATGCATATCGCCCTCACCATCGCCGGGTCGGATTCCTCCGGCGGGGCCGGTATTCAGGCGGATCTCAAAACCTTTCAGGCCCACGGGGTGTTCGGCATGAGCGCCATTACCGCCGTGACCGTCCAGAACACGCAGAAAGTCTATGACATCCAGGAAATGGCGCCGGCCATCGTGAAGGGCCAGATCGTCCATTTGTTTGAGGATACGGCCATCCACGCCGTGAAGATAGGGATGGTATCAAGCACGCCCCTGGTGACGGCCATTGCCGAAGCCCTGGCCGACGCCCCATCTCTGCCGCCGGTGGTGCTGGATCCGGTGATGATTTCCAAGAGCGGGTATTGCCTTTTGAAGCCCGAAGCCCGGACCGCGCTGGTGGAAAGACTTTTTCCCCTTGCCGAGATCGTGACCCCGAACACCCATGAGGCGGAGTTGCTGGCCGGGTTTCCTATTAAGACCATGGATGACATGAAAGCGGCGGCCGAGGCCATGATCGGACTGGGAGCGGCCCGGGCCGTGATCAAGGGGGGCCACATAGAGGGAACCGAGGCGGTGGATGTGTTTTATGACGGCAAAACCTTTGAAACCCTGTCCCGGCCGCGGATCGATACCCGCAATACCCATGGCACGGGGTGCACGTTTTCTTCCGCCCTGGCTGCCAACCGGGCACTGGGAAGGGGTTTTTTTGAATCCGCCAACCGGGCCAAGGATTATATCACCCGGGCCATTGCCCAGGCCCCGTCCATCGGAAAGGGCAGCGGGCCGTTGAACCACATGGTTTCCGCCTGATGCTGCGGGATACATCAGCATGGTTGGCTTCTTAAAAAGCGACCAACCCCGCCGCGGCGTTTTTGCAGTAAGTAACTTGCGCTTGGATCGACTTTTTTACCGTGATTGCTTTAAACGACCCATTTTTCTTTTGCATACTTTTCTTTGCTCGCCCAAAGAAAAGTATGCAAAAGAAAGGGCGCCCCGCAGCTTGGCCTTCGGCTTCCCTCGCAGGAACGCTTTTTTCGGCGCGGGCAGAAACTCGCCTGTCATTTTGTACAGATACGTTAAGCCTCGTCTGCTCAAACAGTCTGCCCGCGTCTTGCGGAAAAAACCGCTCCTGCTCGGCTGCGCTGCAAGGGGCTGGGCACGTGTTGCTGTTCAGTTGTTTCGGCAAACTGAAAAGCTTTTTCTCGTTCCCACGCTCCTGCGTGGGAACGCAGAGAATCTTTGAGGGCTCTTTCCGCTCCCTTCCGTGTATTCCGTGGTTAAAAAAGGTACTTTGATTTTGAATGAATTAACACGTTAAGTTCCTTGGAAGCGGCCGAGCCCGACGCGGCGGGATCTTTTCCTGGTGCCCACGCTGAGTGTGGGCACCAGAAAAATTCAATCGCGGATTTGGGGGGTATTGCTGGCATTGACCTTTGGAGAAATTTCGGTTATAACGGTAAAAAAGCCAATCCAAGCGTATGTTACTTTCTGAAGGAACGCCGCGCGTGGCGCTGGGTGATTTTTACCAAGCCGTCAATCTCATTTTTCAGGCCCCTTGAGCTCAAAACCAAACAGGACATTCCCCATGACCGAACAAGACAGCCCGAATAATGCCACCGATACTTCCACTGACAATTCCACTGATATCTACCAGGACCCCATTGTAAAGCGGATTCTTAAGCAGATCCCTGCCGAAAACCGGCAAACGTTTACCCCGGATCAGCTTACGGCCCTGAACCTGGCATTCGGCGCAAGGCGCTGGTTTAAGCACCCCCTGGATCTCAGGGGATCGGTCAAGTTCTGGCGCTGGCATTTTTACTACGTGATCCTGGCCGGCCGGGAACTGCGTATCCTGACACCGGAAGAACGGATGCTGGCCCGAATGGCCAATGTGATCGTGGCCCTGATGGTTGTGCTCCTGCTCCTTTTCAGCGGATTTTTCACTCTCTACCTGGTGAAAAGCGCCCTGGGTATCAATATATTGCCGGATTTCAGCCTGAGGGTCTGGGACTGGTTCAAGTGAGGGGATTTTATTCAGTCAGTAAAACCTGGTCCTCTGGTCCAGGTCAGAGATAAAAGTCTACGCCGGTAAGGCGCAAAGCACGAAATTCGAATTTAAAACGTTCAGGTACTAAGCCTGTAAACAATCCCCTTTAAGGGGAAACCAAGTCCGGTACCTCTGGGGGGCGGATGCTTCACTTACGGCCCAGGTACTGGAAGGCCTTGACCCGGGTTGCCGTTCAAGGTGAAGACGTTGATGTGGCGAAAGGCAAGCTGTGTTAAGGGGGATAAAATATCGGCGATCCATTCCATAGATTGATGGCGGAACACGGCGCCGTCGGAGGTCTCAAAAATGTTTTTTACAGCAAAGTCCCGGCCTGTTCCAGCATCTCTTCGGCATGGGCCAGGGTTTTTTCAGTGATTTCTTCGCCGCCGGTCATGCGGGCGATTTCCCGGATGCGGTCATTTTCCTCGAGCTGCGTGATGGTGGTTGTGGTGCGGCCGTTGGCAACGTCTTTTTCGATTTTGCAGTGATGCTGGCCGAATTTTGCAATCTGGGGAAGGTGGGTGATGCAAATAATCTGGTGAAAACCGGCCAGGGCGGCAAGTTTTTTGCCCACCACCTCTGCGGTTTCTCCGCCAATGCCGGCGTCCACCTCGTCAAAGATGACGGTCTCCACCGATTCCTTGTCCGCCAGAACCGCTTTCAGCGCGAGCACTACCCGGGACAGTTCTCCGCCCGAGGCGATGCCGGCCAGGGGCTTCATGTCTTCGCCCACATTGGGGGCGATCTGGAATTCCGCCTTGTCAATGCCTGTTTCGCCAACGGTTTTGCCGTCCACGCATAAAAAGGGATAGGTGTCGGCCGCGGCGGGAAGGTGGGTTAGCTGGACCCGGAAACGGGTATCTGCCATCTTAAGCATGGCCAGCTCGGTTTCGATTTTTTCGTCGAAAGCGCCGGCGGTTTCCAGACGTTTTTCAGACAGCTCTTTGCAGGCCCCGGCCAGTGCGGCATGGGTGTCGGCTATCGCGGCTTCGGTTGCCGCGATCCGGTCGTCCAGGTTGCCGAGGCCAGCCAGTTCGGCATCGATTTCGTCCAGCCGGGCCAGCACATCGGAAAGGGTCTGGCCGTACTTCCGTTTCAGCCTGGTGAGCAGGTCCAGTCGCTCTTCAACGTCTTCCAGGCCGATGCCGTCCGTCTGTATGGTTTCCAGATAATCTCTAAGGGCTCCGGCCGCGTCTTCGGCCCGGACCATGAGGTCGGCGGCGGTCTCCTGATGGGAGGCGAGGGTCTCATCAATCGCCCGGGCAGTATCCAGGTTTTTTTTTACCCGGGCCAGCTGTTCCACCACCGAGCCCTGGGCGTCATAAAGTCCTTCAATGCATTCGAAGATCAGGGTATAGAGCTCCTGGGCGTTTTTGAGCCGTTTTTTCTCATTTTCCAGGTTTTCATCTTCCCCCGGTGAAATGCGGGCGGTCTCGATCTCATTCTTTTGAAAGGCCAGTAGCTCTATCTGTTCCGCTTGTTTCTGCCGGCGTTTTTTCAGGCTGTCAAGTTCCCGCAGACGCGGCAGCAGGTTATTGTAGGTTTCGGCAACTGTTTGCCGGAGCGGCGTCAGGCCGGCAAAGGCGTCCAGGGTCAGCAGGTGGTTATCCTCTTTGAGCAGCTGCTGATGGGCGTGCTGGCCGGAGATGCTGGCGAGGTTTGTTGTGACGTCGGTCAGAACCTGGATTGTGGCCGCGCTGCCGTTGATATAAATCTTGTGGCGATTGGTGGCGGAAATGATCCTTTTGACAATGAGTTCCTCGCCGGCCTCGTATCCCTGGGCACGAAGCTTGTCGGCAGTGTCGCCGTCTTTTTGAATGATAAAGACCGCCTCGACTTCTGCGCTTTTTTCGCCGGTGCGGATCAGCTTGGCCGAGGCCCGGGAGCCGAGCAGCAGGTTGACGGCATTGATGATGATGGACTTGCCCGCCCCGGTTTCGCCGCTCAGGATGGTGAGCCCCTCTGAAAAGCTGATTCTCAGATCGTCAATAATGGCGAAATTTTTTATGGCAAGTTCACTGAGCATGGTTTAGCAGATAAGTTCCTCAAGTGGATGGCAAAGTAAAAGGCTCAAGGCCCGCTTACGAACCGGTCGTTGCTGCATCTCGAGGAGTGGAGCGTACTTGGCAGTACGTGACATGACGAGAGATGCAGCACAACGCAGCTATTTGGCCTTTTACGAAGCCATCAAAAGTTGTAGCCCAGGCAATCCGTAATAATCGTCTTCAGCTTCTGGTGCAGCACGGAATACGAGTAGTGCAGTTTGGCCCGTTCGTAATTGTGTTCCACCATTCGCGCTCTGTATGCTTCATCCTGCAATACTTTTTTCGTATGTTCAATGGCTTTTTCCGTTACATACCCGTTCAGCTCGATCACGCTGAACCCCTTGGGTTTGATGTCCGTGGAATAAATGGAATAATGGTTCACCACGATGGGCTTTTTGTGATAAATGGCTTCCAGAAACGCGTTGCCGAAGCCCTCGAAGTTGGAGGGATAGGTTACCAGGTCGGCGTAGGGGTATATATCATCCAGAGTGTATTTTTTCTTGCCTTCGGACGTAACCCCCCGTTTTTCATTGATGATGTCCGATACGAATATGGTGTTGACTTTCAAAAGCCTGGAATATTCCTCGACCCGTTTTTTATATTCCATGCCCTCATCCCCGGCGGCGTGGGAAATGACCAGCTTGGCCTTTCGACCAAGGTGACTGACCAGTTCAATGGCGTGCTCGATGCCCTTGCGCTGGACCACCCGGGTGGGCTGAAGTATAAACAGTTCGTCATCTTCTATTCCCAGGGAATGGCGTACGTCTTTTGTGTATACGTCCGGTGCCGGTGGTGGATTTTCAAAGTCCATGACATTGGGAATGACGGTGGCCGATATCCCGGTTCGCAGGCTGAGCTGATTGTCCGCCGACGAGTTGATCACCACATCCCGGATCTGGCCGAGATGGGGTGGAAAGGCCATGTTCAAATATTCCCACACGGAGTTGGTGAGAAACCGCTGCCGTTCCCAGAAAAAATCGTGGTGATGCGCGATAGTGGGAATGCCGATTTCCGATATGAGTTCGCTGAGCGCGATGCCCAGGGGGATGTTCAGCGGAATAGCAAGGGCGTTTTCCACCACGATGATATCCAGGCTGAATTTTTCAATAAATTTGTACAGGTGGTCCTTGATCTCCTGCTTGATATTATGAATGAGCTGGGTGATGTAACGGCCGCGTACCCGGACGCCGAAACAGTTTTCAAAGATGTCCATGATTTCCGGATGCGTAAAATGGGCTTTTTCGCAGAGGTAGGAGCATTCCGGTGGGGTGTCCAGCTCGCCAGCAAAATAAAAACACTCAAATCCCTCTTTGCGAAACACCTCCGCCCATTTCCATGTTTCCAGGGTAACACCGTCCGTACCGGCAAGGCGCGTGGAAATGAAACCGACGTTGCGTTTATTCTGGGTTTCCGCGTTCAATGGCAGGGTCCTCTTGTTTTAGGTTTTTCAAATTTTATACTTCGTTGTAACGGAAGCAGTCTATTACATGGTCATTCACCATACCCGTGGCCTGCATGAACGAATAGCAGATCACGGGCCCCATGAAGGTAAATCCCCGCTGTTTCAGGTCCCGGCTTATACGGCGGGAGACCGGCGTTTCGGCCGGCACCTCGGAAACGGTCCGCCATCTGTTTTTCACGGATATGCCTTCCACATAATCCCATATATAAGCATCAAACGTGCCGAATTCCACTTTTATCGCCAGAAAGGCACGGGCGTTGGTGACGGCGGATTCGATTTTTTTTCGGTTCCGGATGATGCCCGGATCGGCCAGCAGGCGGGCGATTTTTTCGGGGCCATAGCGGGCGATGGCTTCAGGATCAAAATTGTCGAACACCTTTCGGTAGTGTTCCCGCTTTTTCAGAATCGTCAGCCAGCTCAATCCGGCCTGGGCGCCTTCCAGCACGATAAATTCAAAAAGCGTATTGTCATCATGCGCCGGCACGCCCCATTCGGTGTCATGATAGCGGATATAGTCGGGGTCTGTTCCGGCCCAGTCACATCGTTTTTTCATTTACATTCAATCGGCCCACGGTTAAGATTTTTGTGATTGCAACCGGGCTATGTTAGGAAGGTTTTATGTCATAAAATAACCACAAATGCAAGTAAAGAAATAGTTGTTTATGCGCGATCTTAATTCTTTAAGCTGGACACGCCTGATGGCTGAAAGCGTCACAACGGAACGTGGCCTTCCGCCTGAGATGCAGTCCGATATCGACGACATGGAAGCGGTTCGCCGGGTTTATCCCGTGAGGATTAATCCCTACTATCTGGCGCTGATTCAGAAGGGGGGCGATCCCCTGCGGCGACAGGTGGTGCCGGACAGGTGCGAGCTCACCGATGGCATGGCAATGGATGATCCGCTTTCCGAAGCCGAGCAGTCTCCGGTTACCGGCCTTATTCACCGTTATCCCGACCGGGTGGTGTTGCTTGTGTCCGGCATGTGTCCGGTGCTGTGCCGGTTTTGCATGCGCAAGCGCCTGGCCGGCAGGGCATTGTCCCTTTCCGATGATCAGATCATGGATGCCGTGGCCTATATTCAATCTGAACCGGCCATCCGGGAGGTGATTCTTTCCGGAGGTGACCCCCTGATGCTTTCGGACGACGCGCTGGCGGCGATACTGGCGCGGATCGGCCGCATCAACCATGTGGAAACCGTTCGAGTGCATACCAGAACGCCGGCTGCGCTGCCGCAGCGAATTACCCCCGCCTTGGCCGCCCTGTTGAAGCGGTATCATCCTCTTTATCTGAACATTCATATGAACCATCCCGATGAAGTGACCGCTGAATTCGCCGCCGCCTGTGCTATGCTAGCAGATGCGGGCATTCCCCTGGGGAGCCAGACCGTGCTTTTGAAAGGCGTCAATGATTCGGCGGATGTCATGAAACGGTTAATGCGCCAGCTGCTACGCAACCGGGTCCGGCCCTATTACCTGCATCATCCCGACCTGGTTCGGGGCACCGGTCATTTCAGGGTGCCCATCGAGCGGGGGCTGGCCATTATGCGGTCGCTTTCCGGTAATATTTCAGGTATGGCCATGCCGCGGTACATGATCGACCTGCCCGGCGGTGGAGGGAAAGTGTCGCTGCTGCCGGACGACGTTCAAGCGGTGGATGGGGGATATCTGGCCGTCAGAAACCACCGCGGCGAAGTTTATTATTATCCAGCGGGCGATACGGTTACTGGTGCATGTGGTTGAGAAAATACATATTCAATCGTTCGGGATGATCGTCGGATTCGAATTCCACACCAATGAGGGTGGACAGAGTCCCGCCCACCATTACTTTGTTATAGTAGCGTACAAGCACATCCTTTTGAATGAAGGATCGGTTCTTGTCGTCCAGATGAAATTCCACCCGAAGTTTCTGCTCCCGCGCCAGTTTTTGAAAAATGCTGGTTTCCAGGAGCAGCCCGCCCCGGGAAATGTTTTTGACGATCATATCGCCGGTGATTTCTGTTTCATCGACCTTATAGTAGGTGCCGGGAAACCAGACCGGTTTTCTGTAGTACCGGCGTCTTTCCACACAGACATTGCTTTTCAAGTGGCAGGTGGGGCATTCAAAGGGAAATCGCTGGGGTGGTTCTTCACCGGATATTCCCCCCGATATATCAATCTCCTGCCTGGTCTTGCAGTTGGGGCAGGACACAACCGTTTTTTTGCTTTGGGTTGTCAGGAAAACGGTAATCAACTGGTCATCTGTCATGGTCCTACCTCCTTTACGAGACCTTCAAATTTGACGGCTGCATAAAAAGCTTCCAGCGCCACGCGCGGCGTTTTTGCAGAAAGGAACGTGCGCTTGGATCGACTTTTTTACCGTGATTACTTTAAACAACCAATTTTTCATTCATACTTTTCTTTGCTCGCCCAAAGAAAAGTATGCAAAAGAAAGGGCGCCCCGCAGCTTGGCCTTCGGCTTCCCTCGCAGGAACGGTTTTTTCGGCGCGGGCAGAAACTCGCCTGTCATTTTATACAGATGCGATAAGCCTCGTCTGCTCAGACAGTCTGCCCGCGTCTTCCGAAAAAACCGCCCCTGCTCGGCTGCGCTGCAAGGGGCTGGGCACGTGTTGCTGTTCAGTTGTTTCGGCAAACTGAAAAGCTTGGCAACAGACTGAAAAATTTTATAAAATTGATATATTTACAGTAAGCATCCGACCCTAGGGGCGGCGGCTTTGGTTACCCCTATAAGGGAATTGTTTACAGGCTTCGTACGTGAAGGTTTAAAATTCGAATTTCGTGCTTTGCGCCTCACCGGCGTAGCCTTTTATCTCTGACCTGGTCTAGAGGACCAGGTTTTATTGACTGAAGAAATCGGCAGATTAAGTTCCTTGGAAGTCCAATAGCTGCTACGGCCCATGGACCGGAATATGACACGCGGTTTATCGGCCCTGGAATATTATGATATTACCGGCATCAAACCGGTTCCGGTACAACCTTCGGGGAAATCATCAGGAAATGAAAAAGCATCTTCAACTGTATTTTCCAAAACATATATAGTATAACATAAGCAATGGTTTTAAAAAAGAGAAAGGGGGTATCCATTTCGCTGACCCTATGATGTTACCAGCATTTTCCATTAACTCCCTTGCAGTCCTACAACCCACATAAACAGCGGATATGTAGGCCTAAGAGTTTGAATAAATCGG
>JAXHVL010000163.1:0-11476 GCA_034189225.1 Thermodesulfobacteriota bacterium | reverse complement strand
ATCATATTTATTCAGACAACCGAGCCTGTCCGACCCGGAAGAAAATTTCCAAGGCGACACCGGGTTAAACAGCGCCGATTTTTTTATGAATACAAAACTGTCTGTTAAGGAAACGGCATTGAGGTTAACAGTGCTATCAAAGTCAAGTAGTAATTTTCTAACTGGATAACATTATTATTTTTATATTATCAGATTTTGATATCATGCTGAAAGTTCCTCCGGCAGTAATGCAAAAATTTGATCGTCTGTTGATAAACAGCGACATACCGCCCGGAGAATATCCGGGCTGCCGCAAGTGGCTGCGGTTTTATCTGGATTTTTGTAAAAAATACCGGCATGGCTATGCTGATCCGGCAAGCCTTGCTTTATTTGCTGAAAAGCTGAAAAGCAAAAACCAGGATTCTTTTCATTTGGACCAGGCCAGGGCGGCAGTTGGTTTACATTATTCAGGGCTTGAAAAAAATGAGCCGGTTAATCCGGCCACACCTGATGCCAGGCAGGCCATGCCTGAGGTCGAAGAAGAGAAAGAAGCGTATGCTGCCGGGAGAAAAAAAACCGGATGGGAGCTTTCGATTGAAACCCTGGCAAATGAAATCAAATTCCGGCATTACTCAAAGAAGACGCTGAAGGCGTATACCCTGTGGGCTGAAAAACTGCGGTATTTTGTTAAAAATAAAGAACCGGAGTCGCTTGATAGTAATACACCAAAAGAGCTGACCTGGCAGTGGTTTTTTCCGGCCAAGGAGTTGACCTTTGTGGCGGATGCCAATGAATACCGGCGTTATCACCTGCATGAAACCCATGTCCAGAAGGCCATCCGGCGGGCGGTTCAAAAATCAAGAATCCCTAAAGGGGCCACGGCCCATACTTTCCGTCACAGTTTTGCCAGTCACTTACTTGCGGCCAATTACGACATTAGAACCATCCAGGAACTGCTGGGGCACTGCGATGTGAAAAAACCACGATGATTTATACACATACCATCAAATCCAAAACCATCAAAGAATCGAAAAGCCCGCTGGATTTATAAATTGTTGTAGATCCCAACATTAAAGCGGCCTAAGCGGGCATTAAATTTTCTAAATAAATTGACATATTCTTGAAATTATTGCATTAAAGTGGACAGGTAAGGGGTAGGCGTTGATTTTTGCTGGCTGGATACCATTACAATTTCCATATTATCAGTAATTGGTATCATGTGACGATGCCTTATTGATAATCCTGGTTCGCTTTTGTGGCCAATTGATCCGGGTTTCCGGATTTGGCATCATCTTCAGATGATTGATCCCATTACCATGTCTCAAATTCATCCATCCGTCTCCCCTTTCCCCCGAAACACCATCCAGAGCAGGACCCCGCCGATGATTGAGATGACGGCGCTGCCGAGGAAGAGGGGGGTGGAGCCGACATAGTCGTAGAAGATGCCGTTGACGAAGACGCCGAGCATCATGCCCAGGCCGAAGCTGACGGCGTTGTTGAGGGCCTGACCGAGGGTTTTTGTGTTGTCGGTGCTGACGCGGTCGATATAGAGGATGCTGGCCATGTGAAAGGCGCCGTAGGTGACGGCATGGAGGAGCTGGGAAAGCAGTATCAGGACGCCGGAAACGGCGAAAAACATCATGATCCAGCGGATGCAGGCGACAAAAAAGGAGAAGACGAGAACGCTTTCCAGGGAGAAGCGGGCGAACAGGCGCCGGGAGCCGATCATAACGGTGATTTCCGCGATGGAGGCAAGGGCCCAGGCAAACCCGATAAAGGTGTTGCCAAACCCCATGTTTTCGAGATGGATGGAAAAAAAGCCGTAATAGGTGCCGTGGCTGGCCAGCATGAGAAAGGCGCAGATGAGGAACACCACCACTTTTTTGCGGCCCAGAACGCTTTTGGGCGAGCCGATGCTGTCATGTTGTTTGTGTACAGGCGGCAGGGCAATGGCGGAAAGCGACTGAAGCAGGGTGCCGGCCAGAATCAGGGGAATGATGATGCTCACCGGCACCACCTCGGTGACCCGGCCCAGGATGATGACGATGGAGACGAAGCTGATGGTGCCCCAGGCCCGGATTTTGCCGTAGCTGCTTTTTTCGTCGCCGAGAATGTCCATGGAAAAGGCTTCCATAAAGGAAATCACGGGCGCGTAGAAGATCCCGTAAAAGGTGGTGATGATCAGCATGAGGTAAAAATCGGTGGTGAACAGAAAAAAGCTCCAGATGCCGGCGGCCATGACGTTGCACAGCACGTAGATGGCCTTGCGGGCGGCAAACCGGTCGGCCAGTGCGCCCCAGACAAGGGGGAAGATCACGGTGGCGCCGGTGCGGGCGGAAAACAGCGCGCCGATCTGAAACCCTGAAAACCCCAGGTGATAGCAGTAAAGGTTAAAAAAGGGCAGAAATATGCCCAGCACCCCGAAGAACAGGAAGTATTGCAGGGCCAGAACAAAGCGTGGTTGTCTTGCGTGTGTTGTTACCATATAATAAACTTTACGTCAGATTATGAGTGGTGAGTGTTGACGGTCTCGTGAAAAGTACAATAATAAGATATTTTGATTAAAACCATGAAGGACATGAAGAACATGAAGCTGGAATTATTACAATTTATCATTTCTTCATGGTCTTCATGCGCTTCATGGTCAAAATAATATTTTCCAAAGCCATCAAAAATGAGTATACCATTGAAATACGGCATACGGCAACCATCAATCAGATGGTCAATTTCAGCAATATTCCTTTCAATATTGGGCATGGCCATGCTATGGGGCTGTGCGGCGCCTGAACATAATGGTCCGGCAAGCACCCGGCCCTACAGGGCCATGGGCAAATGGTACGCACCGATCGCCCATGCCGATGGATTCGTTGAGGAAGGGCTTGCATCCTGGTACGGCGGCAAGTTTCACGGCCGGAAGACGGCCAACGGGGAAACTTACAATATGTACGGTATGACCGCGGCTCATAAAACACTGCCCCTGGGGACGCTGGTAGAGGTGACCAACAAGGAAAACCGGAAATCGGTGGTGGTCCGTATCAACGACCGGGGGCCGTTCGTTTCCGGCCGGATCATCGATCTGTCCTATACGGCCGCCAAAAAGCTGGATATCGTGGGAGACGGCACCGGCGAAGTCCGGATCGTGGCACTTGATCCGGATACGGGCACGCCTTCGAGGCCGGACAAAGCGACGAAACCGGCTGCCGCTGAATATTTCACCCTTCAGGTGGGGTCGTTTACAGACCGTGAAAACGCGTACAAGCTGAAGGACCAGCTTGAGGATACCTATAAAAACGTTCATGTGTCAGTGTTTAACGACGGCGTGGAAACATACTACCGCGTGCGGGTGGGCAAATACGATTCCCGGCAGGCCATTGAATCGGCTAAAAAGTTGATGGAAGCGGGGGGCTTTGGTAATGTGTTTGTGGTGGCGGAGTAGCGTGATGGCTTTGCATAAAACGGTTTACCCCGCTTAGCGGTGTTTTACAGCAAGGAAGTCTCGCCATGGCTTCGAAATCGAAATCGCAATGAAATCATAACGTATCGATTTCGATTTCGGGTCAAGTTCCTTGGAAGTCGAACACAGCAATATTTTTACTATAACCATGAAGAGCGTGAAGCTGAAATCATGATTAATCCTTTTATTACTTCATGTTCTTCATGCTCTTCATGGTGAAAAACGATTTATCGAGTATGAACAAACGCAAGCTCACAAGAGTGGTGTTTCTGGATAAAGACGGGGTGATTAATGTGGATTCTCCGGACTATATCAAGAGCTGGGCAGAGGTGACATTTATCCCCGGCAGCCTGGAAGCGCTGCGCCGGCTGGCGGATGCGGGGTTTACCGTCATTCTGATCACCAACCAGTCGGGCATCAACCGCGGCCTGATGACACGGGAGACCCTGGACTATATGCTTGTTAAGATGGCCCATATGGTGGCGAATGTCGGCGGATGTATCACCGACGCCTTTTACTGTCCCCATGCACCCGGTGAAAACTGTGACTGCCGGAAACCCAGGCCCGGCCTGATTCAAAAGGCCTGCGACGCCTATGCCATTGACCTGTTTTCCGCCTGCATGATCGGCGACAACGCAAAGGATATTGAGTGCGGGCTGGCTGCTGGATGTGGCTGCACCATCCTGGTGCGCACGGGCAACGGAACGTCCGCTGAAAAGGAACTGAACGAAAAAGGGATCGTTCCCGCCCATACGGCGGCCGACCTGCTTGAGGCGGCCCGCTGGTTAACCGATAACACGGATTCGGATCCCGCCGCATGATCACCATTCAAGGAAATCTGGACGCAATCCGGTACAGGGATGAAAAAAGTTTTTACACGGTGGCCCGGCTCAAACCCCTCTCCCGGGAAAACACCATCGCCATCGTGGGCATCATGCCGGATGTGGCGCCGGGCCAGACCATCCAGGTCACGGGGCAGTGGACGGAGCATCCGCGGTACGGCCAGCAGTTCAAGGTAAAGACCTGCGAGATCACGATGCCGGCCACCACCGAGGGCATTCTGCAATACCTGGCATCGGGCCTGATCCGGGGCATAGGCGCCTCCATGGCCCGCCGGATAACGACCCACTTCGGCGAAGAAACTCTCGATGTCATGGATAACGCGCCGGATCGGCTCAGGGAGGTGGAGGGCATCGGCGAAGTTAAGGCCGGGATGATCCGCAGTGCCTGGCGGGAACACCGGACCCTGAAAGAGCTGATGGGCTTTCTTCAGGAAAAAGGGGTGGACGCCGCCCACAGTGCAAAGCTTTTCCGGCTTTACGGGGAAGAGGCCCTGACCGTCCTTCAAACAGACCCCTTCCGGCTCACTGAAGACTTGCCCGGCAAAGGCTTTGTCATCGCCGATACCATAACACTGAGCAACGGTGCCCGCCGCCAGGACCCGCGCCGCATAAAGGCCTGCGTGACCCACGTACTGGATCAGGCAGTGGCGGCCGGCAATGTGTTCATGTTTGACCAACCGATGCTGGATCATTGCGAAAAAACCTTTGACATCGATCCGGGCGCGACAGAGGCGGCCCTTCAAAGTCTGGCCGAAGACGGTGAAGTCGTACGCGATGCCATGCCCGGCGCAGACCCGGACGTGACCATTGCCTACCCGGCTCCGCTTTATGACGCAGAAGCCGGTATTGCCGAACGAATCCGGGCAATCGCCACCATGCCAGCAGAAACGATGACCATGGACACGGCGGCCATCACCGAGGAGGTGGTCACCCACCTGGCGGTTCACCCTTCAGCAGAGCAGCTCGAAGTGCTGGAGAATATTTTTACCCACCGGATGCTCGTCATCACCGGCGGGCCCGGCACGGGCAAGACCACGCTGATCCGGGCGATCACCGCCATTTTTGAAGATGCCGGCAAAAACGTTGTGCTGACCGCGCCCACGGGCAGGGCCGCCAAGCGGCTTTCCGAAGTTTCCGGCAAAGAGGCGGCCACCATCCACCGGCTGCTGGGGTTTTCCTTTGACGAGGGCACCTTCAACCGGCACCGGGACAACCAGCTGCGGGCGGATGCGGTGATCGTGGACGAAGCCTCCATGATCGACATACAGCTCTTTTATCACCTTCTCTGCGCCACGCCGGTCACGGCCGTATTGGTGCTGGTGGGGGACATGTTCCAGCTGCCGCCGGTGGGGCCGGGCAATGTGCTTCGCGACCTGATCCGGTCGGAGATGCTGCCGGTGTTTTGCCTTTCTGAAATCTTCCGGCAGGCGGAGACCAGCGCCATCATCACCACTGCGCACATGATCCGCAACGGCAAAACGCCGGACCTGGAAAGCGCGGCCGGCCCGCAGCCGGACTCGGCGTTCTGGTTTATTGAAGAAGCAGAGCCCGCCGCAATTGCCGCCGCCATCATCGACCTGTGCACGCGGCGACTGCCGGATTTGTATGGCTTCGATCCCATGACGGATATTCAAGTGCTGACCCCCATGCACAAGGGCGAAGTGGGCACGATTAACCTGAACCAGCTGCTTCAGAAGGCGTTAAATCCGCCGGCGCCGGGGACGAAGCCCGCCCCCGGCGGATTTTACACCGGGGATAAGGTGATGAACCTTCGCAACAATTATAAAAAAGAGGTTTTTAACGGGGATATCGGCACCATCGACCGGATCGATCCCCTGGCCCATGCAATGACGGTGAATTATGACGGCCGGATGGTGGCATACGATTTTTCAGAAACCGACGAGCTGACCCTGGCGTATGCCGTGACCGCTCACAAATCCCAGGGCTCGGAATACCCGGCCGTGGTAATTCCCATGACCACGAAGCACTATCCCCTGCTGGAGCGCAACCTTCTTTATACCGCCGTTACCCGGGCAAAAGAACGAGTGGTCCTGGTCGGCACGAAAAAGGCGGTGGGGGTGGCCATGAAAAAAGACAATCCCCGAAGCCGGCTCTCCCTGCTGGCGGCCCGGCTGAATCCGGATCTGGTGTAAATGCACACCTTTGGCACAGCTGTATGTAATTTAAAAGTATAGCGCGAGCACCTTAATGTCAAAAATTTTGCCGGGCCATCATTGACGGCTTCGTAAAAAGAATACAATCCCGCCGCGGCGGTATTAATGCAGAAAGGAACTTCGGGCCTGCGGCATCATTTTTTGCCGTCATTGGTTCTTGGTTAATGATTGAATATCCGCACCTTATATTAGTTATCCGCTCGCCAAACCGCCAAGATCGCCAAGAATATTCTTTTCATTCTCTGCGATCTTTGCGTGCTTTGCGAGAGGCAACTTTTTCTCAAATTGGCAAATTAAATTCCTTGGAAGTCCAATATCTGCGTTGCGATGCATCGCATTGATGTTCCGGGACATTCCGGTATCTGTTTTGGTCATTGGAAAATTCGATATTCGGGTTTGTTTCGAATTTCTAATTTCGTGCTTTGTACCTTACCGGCATAGCCTTTTATCGCTGACCTGGCCCAGCGGACCATGTTTTATTAACTGAATAAACAAAAGTGTCTTGATAAAGAAGTATCTGCTACTGCCCGGATGCTGTGGACGATTCTTCGATTTTTTCCGGGCCAAAGGGCTTGAAGGCGAGGACCAGGGAGGGAAGCAGAAAAAAATCGGCCACCAGGGCAAAGGCGATGGTGCAGGCCACGAGAATGCCGAAATCCACCATGGTCTGCATGATGGAAAAAATATCCACGAGAAAACCGGCCACCAGCACAACAGAGGTGATGAAAAGAGCCCGGCCCACGCCTTTCATGGACGCAAACAGCGCTTTTTCATAATGGCCGGTACGGCTGAATTCGTGCCGGTAGCGGACGATCATGTGCACGGTGTCATCCACGGCGATGCCGATGGCCACGCAGGCTATGAGCAGTTTGACGTAATCCAGGGGAATGCCGGCCCAGCCCATGGCCCCCAGGGTAACCACCACCGGCGTCAGGTTTGGGAGCATGGAAAGCAGGCCCATGCGAAGCGACCCGAGCACGATACACATCATCAGGGCGATCACGGAAAACGCCACTGCAAATCCCAGAATCTGGCTTTCGATGATATAGTCCAGCAGCTTCAGCCACAAGGTCCCCATGCCGGCAAAATAGGGCTCAGGATATTCTTCAAACAGGGGCTCGTTTGCCACATAATCCGCCAGCTCCCGGGCCAGCGCCTTGTACCGGCTCGTGGCCACCACCTTACACCGCAGCTCAAGCCTGGCCTTGCGGAAATCGCCGGACAGATATTCTTCGAGTTCGTCACCGCCGGACATTTCATACACCAGCAGCAGCTGGGCCGCCACCTGACGGGTTTCCGGAATCCGGTAATATTCAGGATCGCCGTTGTGAAATTCCTTGTTGATATCCTTGAGCATATCCACAATGGAGTAGGTCTTCATGACCACATCATTCTGTTCCGCTTTTTGCTGCAACGCCTCGATCTGTTTCAGCAGGGCCGGATCGGTGACGCCGTCCGGCGTCCCGGAATCAAACACGTAACTCACCGAGGTTGCCCCGCCCATGATGCTGTCCACATGTTCGGTGACCTGCCGGATTTCCGCCTTTTTTGAAAACTCTGACAAAAAACTGGAATCCACTTTCAACCGGGTCATGCCAGCGGCCGAAAAAAGGAAAAGGCCGGCAAACGCGAACATTATCCACCACTTGTATTGAATATTGAAACGACTCACCCCGGCCATGATACTTCTCAGAGAAATATTGCCGTTCCCACGGCCGGCTTTTTTTGACGGCGGCACTTGGCGGCGGCCCACGGACAGAAACACAACCAGCAGGGTGATGCTCAGTAAAAATGCGGCCCCCACACCGAGAGAACTGTAAATTGCGAAATGCCGGATGGCCTTGATGGAGGAGACGCTCATGGAGGCGAAACCGGCCATGGTGGTAAGGGTGGTGAACAGGCAGGGAACGCCCACCAGGTAAAGGGTCTTTTGAACGGCGTGTTTCCGGTCCCCGTAGGCGGCATGGTAAATCTTGAATTCAGACAGAAAATGCACCGAATCCGCAACCCCCACCGCCACCAGAATGGCCGGCAGCATGATCACCATCAGGTCAAAATCCCAGCCGATAATACCGACAAAACCCGCGGTGATGAGGATGGAACACAGAACAATTACCAGCGGCCCGATCACCCCCACGGCATTTCTGAAAAAAATCAGCAGCACCCCGCCGATAACGGCAAAAGCGATCAGGGCGAGCCGTATGCTTTCCCTCTGCGATATCCGGTTGTAAGTGGCATTCATCGCCACATCGCCGGTATGAAAAAAGCGTATGTCCTGATACGCCGGCTGATGCATAAGGTCCTCGATATAGTCGTAGGTAACCTGGGGATAAAGGTTGTCCATCCGGTTGCCCTTCTCCGGATCATAGCGGATCTCTTTGAGTGGGTCCACGCTGGCCTTTGTGGTCTCCACGATGATTGCGCCGTATTTTCCGTCATGACTGACCAGCCCGTCCACATAAATCGGCTTGTTCAGAATCTTTTCTTTTAAAACCAGAAGCGCTTCCTGGGACCGGGGAAATTCCTCCAGCATATCGTGGACAAGCAGCTCACCGCCGACCCCTTCTACAAACTCCGCATTGGCAAGCGACGTTACATCCCCGGCAAATGGCACCTCGCGACTCAACCGTTCCGTGAGCTCGCTGATTTTTCGCATAATTTCAAGATTCCAGATACCATGGGGAGCTTCCGGCGCGGTATACAGAATATAGGACATTTCATCGGATCCGAACTCGTCACGAAACGCCTCAAACTTCTGGTATGTGGGATCGTTTTCATCAAAATACGCTCGAAAGCTGTTGTCATACCGTACAGATGCGGCAAACCCGCCGAACAGCAGGAACACGAGAAAACAAAAGAAAAGCACGATGAACCTGTGAGTGTAAGCCCAGCCCCCCACAGACCGGAACCCCTGGTGAAGGCGTTCAAGCGCACCCATGGTGGTCTCTTGCCGGGTGTCTTCAAGTTGAGGTAACATAGAAGGACGAATTGTATAACAGGGTTTTTAAATGCACAACCAAAAATTGATTTAATGCGATGATCGAAACAAAAAAACCGGTACCAGAAATCTGATACCGGTTTTGAAAAATTTTCGGCGGCGACCTACTCTCCCACTCAGCTGCCCGAGCAAAAGCATCGACGCTAAAGCACTTGACTGCCGTGTTCGGGAAAAGCACCAGGGATTAATTGAAGTAGAAAATCCTCAATCGGCAGGCACAATATGCCGTCAACCACCAATTTCTCTTTTCCCCGGTATAAAAGCAAGGCTGCGGCTTCCGGGTAATCGGACGAAAACGTCTTCAAGGATCTAAGGCTCCGTGGATGAATCTGTTTGGCGTTTTTGACCTCAATGGCATAAAAATGATGTTCACCATAAAGCACAAAATCGACCTCAGCCCCTCCCCGGGAGCGCCAGAAGTAGCATTCAACCGGACTGTCAGTGTAGTCACACCAAGCTTTCAGGTGTTGCAGAACCAGCCCCTCAAGCGCAATGCCGCCGACTTCATCCGGGCTGTCAAGAGGGCCTTTGGGGCGTAATTGATGAAACACACCGGCATCAAAGAAGTAGAATTTGGGCTGTGCCGTCATGGCCCGACGGGCGCGTCGGGTAAAAACCGGAAGCTTATACCCCAGCAGCAAATCCTCGAGAATCGATAAATAGTTTTCAACAATCTTTCGGGTGACGTTACATTCCCTGGCAATATTGCTGAGGTTTAACACGCTCCCGTGCGAAAAACTGATGGCTTCGAGGAAACGGGCAAACGCCCCCACGTCCCTTACCAGCGCCTCTTGCTTGACTTCCTCCTTGAGATACAAGGCGATGTATGTTTCCAGTGTTTTCACCGGATCATCGGCCGAGACAACAAGGGGGACCAAACCGTTTTTAAGTCCTTTTTCGAGCTTGAAATCTTCCCCCAGTTCAGCCGCCATAAATGGATTAAAATGGGTGAGCAGCGCACGACCGGCCAACAGATTTACCCCGCCGCGTCGTAATTTTCGGGCACTCGACCCGGTCAGTATAAATTGACGCGATACGTCCTCCTGGATCAGGCCATGGATACTGTCAAGTAAGGCGGGGACTTTTTGAACCTCGTCAATAATATAGCAATCTGCATCGGGATTAGCTGCAACGGCCTGCTTGATCCTTTCCGGGTGGGCCACATAGTCTCTGAAAACCGCATCATCCAGCAGATCAACAACATAGGCGCCGGGAAACATCTTTTTCAGCCAAGTCGATTTGCCTGTACCGCGCGGCCCGAAAACAAAAAAACTGCCCGCAGGGGCACGAAAGAATCTTTGTCGAAAACGGTCCATTGCCTTCTCCACAATAACCGACAATTTTTATATTAAATGTTAAATTTGTGTCCCAATTTTTACATTTAATATAAAAATTGCGAGAAATTTCCCATTGCGTTGTAAAAAATTATGGCCCAGAGAGACAGGCATAGTATGAAATAAAAAAACCCGGTATCAGAAATCTGATACCGGGTTTAAAAAATTTTCGGCGGCGACCTACTCTCCCACTCAGCTGCCCGAGCAGTACCATCGGCGCTAAAGAGCTTAACTGCCGTGTTCGGTATGGGAACGGGTGTTGCCTCTTTGCCATGGCCACCGAAAAAAATTCACAATCAGGATATGAAAACATTAAAACGTTCAGGGGAATTTTAGCAAAAAAAATTGTGGCTAAGCCGCACGACCAATTAGTACCGGTAAGCTTAATTCATTGCTGAACTTACACCCCCGGCCTATCAACCTTGTCATCTTCAAGGGGTCTTCAGTTTGCATGTTTCCATGCAAAGGGATATCTTATCTTGAGGTTGGCTTCCCGCTTAGATGCTTTCAGCGGTTATCCATTCCAAACGTAGCTACCCAGCAATGCCGCTGGCGCGACAACTGGACCACCATTGGTTTGTCCATCCCGGTCCTCTCGTACTAGGGACAGCTCCTCTCAAATATCCTGCGCCCGCGAAAGATAGGGACCAAACTGTCTCACGACGTTTTAAACCCAGCTCACGTACCACTTTAAT
>JAXHVL010000162.1:0-41213 GCA_034189225.1 Thermodesulfobacteriota bacterium | reverse complement strand
TTCTCGTAAACCCATGCAACGTAGCCTATCGAAAGGCGATAGACATCCAGTTTCTCGTGTCCAAGCGCCATATCTCTTCGATCCCGATAGCGATCCCGATTTCGATTTGGATTATCCCAACGGCTGCTCAGGCGTTGGCACCCGTCAATGTTCACACGTGCGAACCCGTCAAGTTCAGATCACCACATGCTTGCACACATACTTGACAATTTCTTCGGGTTCGTCCATTACCTGAAAAATATCGAGGTCTTCGGGAGAAATCATCTGATTTTCAAGCAGAGGGCTTTTGATCCAGTCAACCAGGCCGGACCAGTAATCCGTGCCCACCAGCACCACCGGCAGCGGCTTGATGCGGCGGGTCTGAATCAGGGTAACCGCCTCGAACAGTTCATCCATAGTGCCGAATCCGCCGGGCATGATGATGTAGGCAAGGGCGTACTTGACAAACATGACCTTGCGGATAAAGAAGTATTTAAATTCGAGCTTGATATTTGAATAATCATTGGGCAATTGTTCAAAGGGAAGGCGGATGTTCAATCCCACGGAGGTGCCGCCTTTTTCGGCAGCCCCTTTGTTGGCCGCTTCCATGATCCCCCCGCCCCCGCCCGTAATAACGGCGAAATCCCTTTCCACAAAAAGGCTGGCGATTTTTTCCGCCTTCTGGTAGATAGGCGATTCCGGTTGTTGACGCGCCGAGCCGAATATGCTCACCGCCGGCCCGAGTTTGTGCAGTGCATCCACACCTTCCACAAATTCCCCCGCGATTTTAAATACCCGCCACGATTCTTCCAGCTTGAATTCATCGATCAGAAATTGTTTCTCCATTGCCCTCGTATCCAATATTTTCCGCATTGTTTTCTGTCCTTGAACTCGACCAAAATATCTAATTTCTGGACGGACACTATCTATGTACTGTTCCGCCTTGCGGTGGTGTTCATATCGGCTCACGGCGCATCCGGACCGTAGATGATTGTCTGCGATCCTGAGCACAGGTGTGACGACTTGAATTCATTGACCCCGACCGGTTCAGGGTTGAGCCGTGACCGGTCAGGGCCAGTTCCAGGCTGATTCAGCATCGGAAGTGATGCCATCGGCGGCGGCATCCAGCCGCCGCTTATTAAACCCCTCAGGCCCGACCTTTAAATCCGATGGTGACTTCCCCGTTTTCCACAATCACCGGTACCTTTCGTTTGCCACCGGAAAAGTCCAGCATTTCATCCAGAAATTTCGAATCCGCCTGGACATCGCGATATTCAGCGTTGGCTCCTTTTTTTTCATAGGCCTCACGGGCCGCATTGGTAAAAGGTCATGTGCTTTTACCGAAAATCAGGACGGTGTCTGCGTTGCTCATGACTGCCTCCTTTGATTGAAAATTTTGTATTCATGTTTCTTTAATTATATCAGTTATGCATGGTAAACGCCATAACCGAATCGGGTAGCCGGTGCAGGTTTTTCTTTAAATCTGTTTGTGGACGATGTAGAATCTGAAAATTAAACATATTGGTGGATTGGATGCAAGGAGGTCACATTGGGTGCGCTGGTATCACTGGTCAGATATACGTCAAGCCCGGATTCTTTACGGGAGGCGATTTCATTGTGTGACGGGTTTTACGGGATTCGTCCCACGGGATCCGTTCTGATAAAACCCAATCTGGTCACATGGGACAATACCATTCCGATTCCGCCGTTCGGTGTGTTTACCTCCACCCGGCTGGTGGAGGACCTGATTGTCTGCCTTAAGGATTTCGGGTGCAACAAGATCACCATCGGTGAAGGCTCGGTTCAGATGAACAAAGAGGTGGGAACAAAGGATGCCTTTACCGGTCTGGGATATGACGCCCTTGCCAACCACTACGGCGTAGAACTGGTTGATTTCAATGATAGCGCCACCCGCGAACTGGCTATTTCCGACGACGCTGTTTTGCACATCGCAGAGGAGGCACTCACCCATGATTTTGTCATCAATTTTCCTGTCCTCAAGACCCACGCCCAGACAAAGGTTTCCCTGGGATTGAAAAACCTCAAGGGATGTCTGGCGGTAAAATCCAAAAAAGCCTGTCATAATCCGGAGGGGTCGCTTGAAGAACGGTTTACCCATATCGCTGACCTGGTCAAGCCGTCTCTGACTATTGTGGACGGTATCTACGCGCTGGAGCGGGGGGCGCTTCATTTCGGTAATGCATATCGTAAAGATGTGATTATCGCATCTTCCGATGTGTTTGCCGCCGACGTGACCGGTTCGAAAATCATGGGGTATGATATTCAGGAGATCGATCATCTGGCCTATTACGCGGATCGTCAGGGGATTGCCCTGTCCACTTTCGCCTGTGACGTGGTTGGGGAAAATATGACCGATCATATTCAGCACCTGAAGTGGGACTGGACCTGGAATAAAGCCAACACCGGCCCGGCGGTATTCGATAAGCTGGGGGTCCGGGGGGTGGCCGTTCCAAAGTATGATGACACCCTGTGCTCGGGATGTTCACCGTTGGCGAATATGACCAACATCCTGGTGTTGTCTGCCGCTAAAAACCATCCCCCATCGGCCCCGGTGGAGATTCTGAACGGCAAAAAGATGCAGGCGCGGCCCGGTTATGAAAAAACCATTCTGCTGGGCAACTGTATCATCAAAGCCAACAAAACCAATCCCCATATCAATGAGGCCATCAAGGTTCCCGGGTGTCCCCCCGCAATCAATGATGTGGTGGCCGCTTTTCAGGCGGGAGGTATCAAGGCCAGCAGGGCGGACTATGACCGGTTTCTCAAACAGCAGAGCATTAAGTACGAAGGCCGGGAAGGATTTGACTGGTCTTTATTCGCGGAAAAATAAAGCCGTCACTCGTATAATACCGCCAGAATTATGGCCCTGTCGTTCCGGGCCGTGATCAGGTGGGGCAGGCTGGAATGGTAGTAGACGCTGTCGCCCGGTCCCAGCTCATGAGTCTTTTCGTGAAGGGTCAGCCGGACCCGACCTTCCAGCACGTAATTGAATTCTTCCCCGTCATGAGCGGACAGGTCTTGGGTGTCGCTTTTTTCAATATGGACGATCAGGGGTTCCATGTGCCGGCCCTGCACTTCACTGGCCAGGCTTAAATAGGAATAAAGGGTTTTGCGGCCGCCGGTGGTGGACCGCTCAAAGGGAACCCGGCTGTCTTTGCGGACGATGGCCGCCTGCTTTTCAAAGGGCTGTTTGTTGTTTCGCAGCCAGCAGGCCTTGTACAGCAGATTGCGGGCGCATTCGATTTCCATGGCGCTGTCAGCCAGCTTGAAGGCGATTGCCTGAAACTTGCTGATGGGCTGGCCGAACTGGGGCCGTTCCCGGGCGTATTTCAGCGCCAGCTCGTAGGTCCCTTGGGCCCCGCCCAGCCCCATGGCCGCGATGGACAGCCGGCCCCCGTCCAGGGTGGTCAGCATCTGGTGAAACCCCTCGCCCCGGCAGAGTTTTGGCAGGTAGTTTTTTTCTGTTCCTCGCTGCCGAAATAGTAAAACGGGCCGATGCCCAGGGAGTTACCCGCAGCGATGGTGGCGGCCTGGGAGCCGTCGATCCGGGCAAGTTCCTCCACGGCAATGATATATGATATAGGAGAGATAATCCATGCCCTGGCCCTTGTAAGCCTCTTTGACAAACATGCCCAGCAGGCCCATCTCGCCCATTTTGCGGGTCAGGTCGGCTGAAAATTGTTCTCGTTCATCCAGGTCGGCGGCCACGGGCGCGATTTCCGCATGGGCGAAACGGCGCACCTCCTTGCGGATCATCTCCTGTTCACGGGTAAGGGCAAAGTCCATTGTTGCCCCGTTATCATCAATGGTTGAAGTATCTGTTGTCGGGCAAGAAAGAGCGGTTTTGTGACAATCGGTTCACTCTTTTAATAAGGCCATGTCTGTCTGCCTGAGAAAAGAAAAATTGTAAATGCATCGGAATAAAAAAGGGGAAGGCCGTGGCCTTCCCCTTTCGGAGTATCTGGCACTAGCGGATCCAGATGGGTGCGGTAACCGCGAGCTGTTGGGCCTGGCCGTTGTCTTTGTCGATGGTATTTGCCGAAGTGACCTGCACGTAATATCCGCCCGCTTGCGCCGGCACCTCGGGACACCATTGAAGGGTGCCGGTGGTCACCGCCGGTATTTTTTCGGCCACAACATTGCCGCCGGTATCCTTCAGGGCGAAGTGCGTAACGGGCTCGTCATCCTTCACAGCGATGGTAAAGGTGACGGGGCTGCCATCGGCCGGTGAATTCACCGTGCCCCCCATCCAGGTGTCGCCCTGCCTGAAAATCACTTCGATATCGGGATCATCGGAAGAATAAAGCCGCCGGTGTTGCATGGCGTCCAGCAGGGCGGCGCGGCTCAATTCCGGCGCCACGATCACTGTCCGGTGGGTGTTTGTTTTCAGGCTGTGATTGTCCTGGTTGCTGGCAGGGGCCAGCATCCATCCCGCTTCCAGTGCCTCGGGATAATAGGCGAGGTATTCGCCATCGTTGTTGCCAATGTCCTTGTTGCCGGTTTCAACGGCAAAAAAATTGTCGGCCACCCGGGGCATATGGTTGAAGTCATGGAACACAAAGGGTTCCCGGCCGGGATGGTTGAACTGGGCCAGGCCGTCGTTCCAGTCCAGCCACCGGTAAAAGGACCACAGGGAGGGACGGGTGATGCTGCTCACATACCAGTCCGTGTTGTAGACATTGATGTGGCCGGCCAGAAGATGACTCCATTCAAATCCCCGCATGGCCACGAAGGTGCCGTTGTCGTTAAATGCATCGGCCTGGTCCCCGGTATCCCGCCATTGCCGAATGCCGATCTTTTCGGCATGGTCCGTCACGGCATAGAAGTCGTAACCGGCCACGTCCCGCGCCCAGGCAAAGGCCTCTTCAGGTGTCCCTTCGCCATCTGAATAAGCTGTATGACTGTGCAGATTTCCGAAGTACATGTTCATGCCGCCTGCAGTATCCGGATCATAAAATCCCACATAAATGGGACCGGTCATGGCCAGTACGCGGCCGTAAAGCAGCTGCTCCACCGGTCCGTCCACGCAAGGTTTGCCGTAAAGTTCCACCCGGTAATAATCCAGGTCCCGCGTGGTGTCGGTAAAGGTCATTTCCGGCGGCTCGCCGGCAAACGCCCATGCCTTTATGACCTTGTTGTTTTTGATCACAACGGCAATGCGGATACCGTCGGAACGGTCGTGTTGAGCCATTTTTTCGGCGATATCGCCCAGTATGCTGTCCAGTGGAAGTACGCCGCGACGAAGGGCGTCAGCTGTGAAAGGGTTTAATTCAGTGGCGGCCGCACCGCTGCTGCCGGCCCCATCATCATCCGCGATTCCCACGTTAAAGGTGACGGTTCGGCCCGTGCCGGGAAGGTTCCCGCCGATCAGGGTTTCAAATCTGCCGTCGTTGTCCCTGTCCGCGGTGAAATCCAGGCGGGGGGCGTCCGGGGCATAACTGATGGCGGTCCGGCCCGCCTTGATCCCGTCCAGGATCGCCCGGGGCGAATTATCCCCGGCATATACCCATGTGGTGGGGTTGCCCAGTCCGTAAAGGCTGGATTGCCAGTCTTCAAGCTGATGGGTGTCGCTGCCGCCCACGCACGGAAGCATGCGGCCGGCCATTAAAAGGGAATCCCAGAGCTGGCCCGCGGCCCAGGGGTTGAAGTTCGGAATCCGGTACATGGCGTTCCATACCTCCAGGCTGTCGATACCGTCATGAAAAGGATATTCCCAGGGGCAGCACAAATAGGCGGCCGGATGGTTCACGGAAAACAGGGCGTTCTGTGCATGGGCTTCGGCAATGGCGGCTTCGGCGTCGTTGTTCTGATTGGCCGTCCATAAAGGCGTATAATCAAAAGGGGTCGCGGCCCAGACATTGGCATGCCCCTGGCCGGTGGTCCATTCAACCCCGTACAGCAGGGTGACCATGTCGGAAGCATATGCCTGGTCATCCCAGTGGGTGGGGATGCCGTTCATATTGCCGTCATGGTCGGTAAGGGCGAAAAAATCGAATCCAAGGGATTCGGCTTCGGTGATCACGGTTTCCACGGGGCTGTCGCCGTCGCTGTGAAGGGAGTGGGCATGAAGGTCTCCCTTATACCATTGTCCGCCGGTTTGCGCCGATGCAGCGCCTGCAATCAGGCAACAAACACAAACCAGGACGCCTGCAAGAACGGGTCTGAAAAATCGATGGTTCTGCATGATGTCTCCTTTTGTTTGGGGGGTTCTGTTCTGCGGCCGGCGCAGCACCGGCATTGAGTTGTCATATTCCTTTACCGGGAAAGTGTTGGCATTTTGTTGGTTTTGTATGTCAAACGCGTGAAAAGCTTTAAACCGTGTTGAGGTGGTTTTTTGTGCAGGTAGTAACGTACGCAAGAATTTGTTTTTACGCAATTTTGCTAAATCACCAATTTTTTATTCATACTTTTCTTTGCTCGCCCAAAGAAAAGTATGCAAAAGAAAGGGCGCCCCGCAGCTTGTCCTTCGGCTTCCCTCGCAGGAACGGTTTTTTCGGCGCGGGCAGAAACTCGCCTGTCCTTTTGTGCAGGTGCGTTAAACCTCGTCTGCTCAGACAGTCTGCCCGCGTATTCCGAAAAAACCGCTCCCGCTCGGCTGCGCTGCAAGGGGCTGGGCACGTGTTGCTGTTCTGGTTTTTTCGGCAGACTTCCAAACATGGCTATAAAATCAAATTTTATTTGAAATTAAGCGGTATAATATTCGTGTCGATTCGTGTCGATTCGTGTCGATTCGTGTCCATTCGTGGGCGGTTGTTTCGTCTCGTTCCCACGCTCCCGTTTTGGAACGCACAATCAACTGCCCCGTCAAGTTACCTGGAAAGGCCGATTCCCCGGCGCGGATCAGGTAATGGGCAGCAGGATGGTGATGATGGCAAATACATCGATAATATAAAGCATCCAGTGGACCTCCCGGCCTTTTCCCATGATCAGTTTGAGGAAGGTATAGGTGAAAAGCTCCAGATCACGCCCTGGGTAATGCTGAAGGTCAGGGGTATCAGGACCACGGACTGAAAGGCGGGGACGGCGTCTTCCAGAAATTTCCAGTCAATCTTTTTCAGGGGCTGGGCCATGAATACGCCCACCAGCACAGTGGCAAAAAGAACGCCTGAAAAGGGCATGCCCCCGTTAGACAGAATTCCCGGATTCACCACGATAATGTAGGCCATCATCAAGAAGGTGGTAACCCCGGCCCGGATTTCGGTCTTAAGGTCGGTGTTGCGTTCCTGTAATTTAAAATACTGGTCAACGCTGAAGCCAGCCATGTGTTCCCCCCATCCTGTTGCCGGTCTGTCTCGGTTTTTGCGTTGGTGGTGATGACGCCTATGGTTTTGAGTATCCTGTTAAAGTTGTTTTGTCAAGGATTCTCAGGCCTTGTCAGGATCATAATCGATTCATGATGACTGATTATGATTACGACAACGATTCCGAAACAGGCAGTTTCTGAGATTGGTACCGAAGTGGAAAACATTTGTGCAAATTTCTGCTTGACATATAAAATAAATCGGTTATAATCTATAAAGACATCAAGATATATTGATATGTAAATATGGATATTTTGAAATACTTTAAGGCGCTTTCCGATGAAACCCGGCTACGGCTGATGAACATCCTGATGCATCATGAGCTGAAGGTGGGCGAAATCGTGTCGGTGCTGGACATGGGACAGTCCAGAATATCCCGGCATTTGAAAATATTAAGCGATGCCGGGCTGGTGGAAAGCTGGAAAGAAGGGGTTTGGGGATTCTATCGGATCGCTGAAAACGGCGCGGGAAGGGAATTTGTCAATGCCGTAAGCTATCTGTTTGAAGACGATCCCCTGTTTGCCGGTGATCTAAAACGGGCCGCCGGGGTCATGGAAAAACGCAGGACTGACACCCGCCGGTTTTTCAACAGCATTGCCGCAAGCTGGGACCTGTTCAAACAGGAAATCATCGGCGACTTTGACCTGAATAAAGCAGTGTTCAACGGTGCCGGCCACTTTAACGTGGGGGTCGATCTCGGCTGCGGTACCGGCGATCTTCTGGAACCCATGACCCGCCATGCAGACCGTGTCATCGGCGTTGACAGTTCACCGGGAATGCTGGACAAGGCCAGAAAGCGGTTTTCCGACAGCAGAAACCATATCGACTTCCGCTTGGGCGAGATCGAGCACCTGCCCCTGCGGGACGGAGAGGCGGATTTTGCGGTGATTTCCCTGGTTCTTCAATATGTGGCCGACCCCGAAACCGCCGTGGCAGAGATAAGCCGTGTGGTCCGACCCGCAGGCGTTTTTGTGATCGCGGATTTTCAGCGGCATGACAATAAAGACCTCTTTCAGCGATTTGGTGCCCGATGGCCGGGATTTGACAGGGACGAGATAAAGGACTGGCTCTCCCAAAGCGGTTTTGAGGTAAAAAACATTACACAGCATCCCCTAGAACAGGGGCTCGTGATGAATGTTTATCAGACGGAACGGATGATCCCTCTGTAGGATCACCATAATCGATGCACTCGTAAAAAGTCGTATTTTGGACGGCAAAGTAAAAAGTTCAAGATCAAGACGTCGATGCATCTCGAGGAATGGAGCGTACTTAGCCGTACGTGACATGACGAGAGATGCATCGCAACGCAGATATTGGACTTTTTACGAAGCCGTCATTATTAAAACCAGAAAATATTGGAAAAGGGAGACGCACTATGACAACAAACAATCAAGGCATTATACCGGAACGGGATCTTTCGCTGCCGCATAAGGTTGCGGATATCAACCTGGCGGCGGATGGTTTCAAGGATATGGAGCTGTCGGAAAATGAGATGCCGGGCCTGATGGCGGTCCGGGAAAAGTACGGACCGGACAAGCCGTTAAAGGGCATGAAAATCACCGGCAGCCTTCACATGACCACGCAGACAGCCATGCTGATCGAAACCCTGAAGCAGCTCGGGGCGGATATCCGGTGGGCATCCTGCAATATTTTCTCCACCCAGGACCATGCCGCGGCAGCCATTGCCAAGGCCGGTTCGGCGGCGGTATTCGCCTGGAAGGGGGAAAGCCTGGAGGATTACTGGTGGTGCACGGAACAGGCCCTCACATGGCCGGACGGCACCGGACCCGACCTGATCGTGGACGACGGTGGCGACGCGACCCTGCTGATTCACGAGGGGGTCAAGGCCGAGGACGATCCGTCCATGCTGGACAAGACCTATGATGTCTACGAATATCAGTGCATCATAAACCGCATCAAGGCTTCCTATGAACGGGATCCAAAACACTGGCACAAGATCGCCGAGAATATCCGGGGCGTGTCCGAGGAGACCACCACCGGCGTCAACCGGCTGTACCAGCTGGCGAAAAAAGGCGAACTCCTGTTTCCCGCCATCAATGTCAATGACTCGGTGACCAAGTCCAAGTTTGACAATATTTACGGCTGCCGGGATTCCCTGGCCGACGGCATCAAGCGCGCCACCGATACCATGGTGGCCGGCAAGACCGTAGTGGTCTGCGGATATGGCGATGTGGGCAAGGGCTGCGCCCAGTCCATGCGGGGATTTGGCGCCCGTGTGATCGTAACGGAAATCGACCCCATCTGCGCGCTTCAGGCGGCCATGGAGGGATACGAAGTCTCCACCATGGAAGAACTGGCGTCCAAGGGGGATATCTTTATTACCGCCAGCGGCTGCTGCGATGTGATCACCGGCGAGCACATGGAGCAGATGAAGAATGAGGCCATCGTCTGCAACATCGGCCATTTCGACCACGAGATCGAGATGATCTACCTGGAAAAGAACTGCGAGAGGACCGTGATCAAGCCCCAGGTGGATCAGTGGCACCTCAAGTCCGGCCGCTCCATCATCGTGCTGGCCGAAGGGCGTCTGGTGAACCTGGGCTGCGCCACCGGCCACCCCAGCTTTGTGATGAGCAACAGCTTCACCAACCAGACACTGGCCCAGATCAAGCTGGCCACAGAAGACCTGGACAAACAGGTATACACCCTTCCCAAGGACCTGGATGAGGAAGTGGCCCGCCTGCACCTGGCGCGCCTCGGCATCAAGCTTTCCCGCCTGAACAAACACCAGTCCGAATACCTGGGCGTCCCGGTTGAAGGACCTTACAAACCGGATCATTACCGGTATTAAGTGCTCGGGGGCATCAATTCGGTTCATGTCCTTTCATGCTAAGTGAAACCGAGTGGATTTAACCATGAAGGGCATTAAGGCGGAATTCAGACATCATTTGTCATCGTATTGATGCCACTGTGTATCAAGCCTTACGGCTTCATGAAAAATTCCCAATCCTGCGGCGCGGCGTTCTCACCGCGATCAACGCCCGCGCCGGCCGGATTGGTTTTTCCTGCCGTTATTTTTTGTTCTCCTCGTTCCCACGCTCAGCGTGAGAACTAGGAGAAAACCAACCAGTTTCCCTGTTTAGCCTCCCCCCGGATTTTAGTAACATTTGACGATTGACAGGACACTCATTTGTCGAAAAAACTGGACAGAAACACGTGCCAGGCCCCTTGCAGCGCAGCCGAGCAAAGCGGTCGATTGCGGGAGAAGCTGCCTGACTGTCTGAGCCCCGACGCAAGGAGGGGCGAGTTTCAGGCAGCGCCGCAATCGGACGGTTTGCGAGGAGAGCCGTAGGCCAAGCTGCGGGGCACCCTTTCTTTTGCCACTTTTCTTTGGATGAGCAAAGAAGATGTACTCGTAAAAAGTCAATTTTGGGACGGTAAAGTAAAAAGTTCAAGATCAATGGGGCGATGCATCTGGTTCCGGGCAAAGGACGCGGGGGTAATACTTTCAAATAGATTGCCATCTGTTCCTTTCCAAAACCCCATTTCAAAAGCCTTGACAGTCGGGTGGACATTTAATACTCTTGTTAAAATTATCGATGCCCGGATGTCTCGTGGCATGGGCCATCCGGTGTCGGGCCTTTATATGAACATGCTTATATGTGAACATGCTTATCCGATTAACAACTTTTATCCGGTGTTTCTTATTGATTGATTCTTTTCACCGGCAGGGAGTCCAAGATGGTATCTGCGAAACTTGATATTCTGGCGATGATTTTAAATGCCGGGTTTATGGTTCAATTTGTGTTGCTGCTGCTGTTATTTTTTTCGGTAACGTCCTGGGCGATTATTATTTTAAAGTACCGCTATGTTCGAAAGGCCCTCTCGGAATCCTCTGCGTTTACGGAATATTTCTGGAAAAAGCGGGATTTTTCAGAAGCGTTTGCCAAGTCAAAGAACATGCAGGCCTCGCCGGTGGCGCGGGTGTTCCGGGCGGGGTATACCGAGTTCAAACGGTTCAGCATGCAGGGCGCAAAAGACGGCGTCACCGGAGACAACGGGTTTGATGTGCCAATGATCTCGAGCATCGAGCGGGCCCTTCAGCGCGGCATCGGCGTGGAAATGAGCCGGCTCAATCAGCTGGTGCCGTTTCTGGCCACCACGGGCAACACCACCCCCTTTATCGGCCTGTTCGGAACCGTGTGGGGGATCATGAATTCGTTTCACGGGATCGGCGCCCGCGGTTCGGCCAGCCTGGCGGTTGTGGCGCCGGGCATATCCGAGGCTCTGGTGGCCACGGCGGCGGGACTGGCCGCGGCGATTCCCGCGGTTGTGGCGTTTAATTATTTCAACCAGAAGGTCCGGACGGTGGAGAACGAGATGCGCAGCTTTGCGGCGGATTTTCTGAATATCATCGAACGCCAGGTGCGCCAGTCAAAAGCGGGCCAGAAGCAATAGCCGGGAGGAATAGCCAATGATTGCCGATAACGGGAATGAAAGCCGGAACGACCAGCTCATGGGGGATATCAATGTGACCCCGTTTGTGGATGTCATGCTGGTGCTGCTGATCATTTTCATGGTGACGGCGCCCATGATGGTGCACGGCGTGGATGTGGCGCTGCCCGAAACCTCGGCCTCGGCCATTCCGGCCAATGAAGAGGACCGCCTGATCGTTTCCATTGACGAAAACAGGCAGCTGTTTTTAAATGACATGCCCATCGAGTTTGCGTTTCTGAGTGACAAGCTGGCTACCATCATGGAAAACCGGGCCGACCGGCGGGTGTTCCTGAAGGCGGACAAGGAAGTGGCTTACGGGTTTGTGGTCGGCGTGATGACCGAAATCAAGGACGCCGGTGTGGAAAAGCTCGGGATGCTGACCCGGCCCGTGGAAGAAAATAAGTAGCCGATTGTTATGAATAACAGAAATGTCCAACAGCCGGGTGCCAATGGGACATCACAGGATGCATCCAGCCCCTTTTTTGCCTGCTTAGGCGTGTCGATGGGACTCCATGTCCTGATTTTCGGGCTGCTGGTTTTCATGACCGGTTATGCGGGGTGCGATAAAAAAGCCTTTTCCTCGGATGTGATAACGGTGGATCTCGCTGCCCTGCCGGCATCCGTACCGGCTCTGTCCGGCGGTCGTTCCGAAAGCCAGAAAACCGCCCAGCCATTGCCCTCAGAAGAAGTCAAGGCGCCGGCTTTCAAAAAGCCGGAAAAACCGGCTACGCCCATAGGGGGAAAGAAAGAGAAGCCTGGCAAACCAGCGCTGAAAACCTCTTTAAAGAAAAAAACCTTTGACCCGGATCGGACGGTTGAAGATGCGCTGGAGGACCTGGCCCGGAAAGTGGCGGAAAAAAAGCCGGAGCAGGATCGGCTGAGCGAGGCCCTGTCCCGGTTGGATAAGACGGTGCAGGAAAAGCAGCGGCGAATTAAAGTTTCCGGAACACCCTCGACCGGCAATGTTTCCGGTGGAGGGGGCCGCGGGGATACCCGGGCGATCAATCTTTACAAGCTGGAGATTCGATACCGGATACTGAAAAACTGGGTGTATCCCCGGCAGATTGCCGGTGCCGATGAAGACCTGAAGGCGGTGATCGGCATTCATATCGCCAAATCGGGCAGGCTGCTGGATGTGTGGTTTGATAAGCGCTCCGGCAATGAATATTACGATGAATCCGCGCGAAAGGCGGTCCTGAAATCCGAGCCGCTGCCGCCGTTGCCCAAAGGCTATGATTCCTATAAGGTCGGACTTGAATTTACGCCGTCTGACCGGCGGTGAGGAGGTTGATGTGGTGAAAAAATTTGCGGTGATTATGCTTTTCATCTGCCTTTTTCCCGCCCTGGCCATGGCGGAATATGATTATATAAACATCAGCAATCCGTTTCTTTTTAAAATTCCGGTGGCCGTGCCCGTGTTCAAGGCCATGACCGAAACGCCGGCGGCAGAAAAGGCGGAAGGCGCGCCCGCTGAGAAAGAGGGTCCAGAATCCGTGGCGTCGACAATCAGCGTTGAAGCTGCGGACCTTCTGGCAGAGACCCTCGCGTTTACGCGGTATTTCGATATCATCAACCGCGCCGCCTTTCTGGAAAGGCCTTCGGAAACCGGCATTACTCTGAAAGCTTTAAACTGCAAAAACTGGCGGGATATCGGCGCTGAATTTATTGTAACCGGCGGGGTATCCCTGAAGGACGGCATCCTGTCCATGGAGCTGCGACTGATCGATGTGTTCAAGGAGCTCATGATGATCGGCAAAAAATATAAAGGCAAGCCGGGCGATCAGCGCACCATGGTGCGCCGGTTCTGCAGTGAAATCATGAAGCGGTTCACCGGCGGGCCGGGGATCTTTGAAAGCAAGATTGCCTTTGTTTCAAATGGATCGGGGCATAAAGAGATATACATCTGTGATTTTGATGGGCACAACCCCCGGCGGATTACCCATGATAACAGCATCAATCTGTCACCGGCATGGTCTTCCGATGGAAACTGGCTGGCTTACACTTCTTACCGGGAGGGACATCCCGACCTTTATATCAAACACCTCACGGAGAACCGGGGCGTGGTGTTTTCCCGGGATGGTATTAACATTTCCCCCGCCTGGAAACCGGAGACGTTTTCTCTGGCGGCAACGCTTTCCTTTTCAGGAGATCAGGAGATTTATCTGCTGACCGGCTCAGGGAAAATCATCAAACAACTGACGCGAAGCTGGGGCATCGACGTTTCACCCTCTTTTTCTCCGGATGGCGAAAGAATCGCTTTTGTCTCAAACCGGGCCGGATCTCCGCAGATTTATATCAAGGATATCGCGTCCGGGGCCATCCAAAGGTTGACATTTGAGGGTGGATACAATACAACACCAGAATGGGCACCACAGAAAAATCGGATCGCCTATTGTGCCATGGAAACGGGTGAGTTCAATATCAAGGTAATTGATGTCGAAACAAAAGAGATTGTCAGCCTGACCGGAGGGCAGGGAGATAACGAATCCCCTTCATGGGCCCCGGATGGCAGTCTGATTGCATTCAGTTCAACACGAGCGGGTGGCGTGCCAAAGATTTATGTGATGAGCGCTGCCGGTACGGATCAGAGACGGTTGCTTGATTTGCCGGGAGAGCAGACATGCCCCGGATGGTCCCCGGCTGTGGCGGCAGGTCAATAGAAATTTTTAACCATCAGGAGGGAACAATGGCAAGACAACGATTTTTTGTAACATTTATCATGATGCTGGCTGTTTGTAGTCTGGTGTTCACGGTGGCATGCACAAAGCCCAAGGTCAAGCCCGATAGCCAAGAGCTTGAGACCGTGGAAAGCACGCTCCCCGAGGAAGAGACAACGAGCATGGAAATGGCGGAGCAGCAAACCCAAGAGAGGGTCGAGGAAGAGGCCATCCGTGAAGAACGGGAAAAAGCACGCCAGATGTTTGAAAACGAGAATATCCATTTCGAATTTGATAAATCTACGCTGACCCCGGAAGCGCAGGAAATTCTCCGGCGCAAGGCCACGTTTCTGTTGAACAATCCCGATAAATCCATCGTGATTGAGGGCCATTGCGACGAACGGGGAACGGGTGAATACAACCTTGCTCTGGGAGACCGCCGTGCCAAAAGCGCCAAGGATTTTTTGGTGGACATGGGGGTTGAACCGTCCCGGCTGAGCACCATCAGCTATGGTGAGGAGCAGCCGCTGGATCCGAGAAGCACTCCGGCGGCATGGGCCAAGAACAGGCGTGCCCATTTTGAAATTCAATAACGCCGCAACCTCTTGATATTGGGTTTTTTGTAAATGAGATGATACGGGCAGCCGGCAGGCGGTTCAAAACCGCCTGCCGGCTGCTGTTATTGTTAACCGGCAAAAATAATTGCAGGATATGACTGATATGCGTTCATACCGCTTGCTGCTGGTGTGTTTAAGCATGTGGTTCTTGCTTGGCGGCTGCCTGGCGACAACACAGAACACCAGGGCGCTGGATTCCCGGCTCGATTCTCTGGAACAGCAGGCCTATAAGCTGAAATCGGAGATTGATTACGTTAAGAAAAACGGGCAAACCAAGCGCCGGGATATCCGTGAGGCCAATGCCACACTGAAGGCTGACTTCCGGACCCTTCGGGAGGATATTCAACAGCTCCGGGGCGAGATCGAGTCCGCCCGTTATGAACTGACGCAGCATAAAAAGGCCTTTGAGCAGTATAAGCGCGAGCGACAGAACCGGCTGATCGCTCTGGAAAAGGGGCCGATCGATCGCATCACCCGAATGGAATCCTACCTGGGCATTGAACCGCCGCCCGACGCCGCCGGCGATGGGCAAGCAGCGAAGAGCGAGGCACCGGAGACCGGAACGGCCGACAGCCGAGCGACGGATGTCCAAGACCATGGGATTGAGGCCGATGCCACCGAAGACGATATCTATTCGTATGCCAAGCAGGTGTTTGATCTCGGGGATTATGCGGCGGCCCGGGAAGGGTTTGAAACCCTGTTGAACCGCTATCCGGATTCCGACAAGTGCGATAACGCAAGGTTCTGGATCGGGGAAACATATTACCGGGAAAAATGGTATGAGAAGGCCATTTTGGAGTATCAGAAAGTGGTCGACAATTATCCGGACGGCAACAAAGTGCCGGCGGCCCTGTTGAAGCAGGGCATGGCCTTTCACCAGATCGGCGAGAACATGAATGCCCGTCTTGTTTTGAAGAAACTGATCGAACAATATCCGGATTCCAACGAGGCCGGGCTTGCACAAAAGAAGCTGGATGCCTTTTAAGTGGAATGCCGGGGTGAGAGATGAAAGTTATCGGTATAGACCCCGGCCTGGCGGATACGGGGATCGGCATTGTTCATGGCAGCGGGGCGTTTGTTGACGGGTATTCATACGGCAACATCAGCACGTCGAAGGATGATTTGCCGGGATACCGGCTGAACCGGATATATTCGAAGATTGCCGAGCTGCTGACGGCCGAACAGCCGAATCTTATGGTGATAGAAGATGTGTTTTCCCTGAAAGCGTATCCGCGGTCCGGTATCAGCCTGGGGCAGGTGACCGGCGTTGTGCTGCTGGCGGCTCACCGGACGGAGGTCGCCGTGGAACGGGTATCTGTCCGTGAGGTGAAGCAGGTAATAACCGGCAACGGGAACGCCGGGAAAAAACAATTGGCCGAAGCGGTCCGGCGTCTCCTGTCGCATGACGGGCCCATTCGGCCGGATCATGCCTCCGATGCCCTGTCGCTGGCGGTTGTGGGATTGTTCAGATATGATCGGTTATCTTGAGGGCACATTGCTGAAAAAGGGCGTGGGTCGCGTTCTATTGCTGGCCAATCAGGTGGGATATGAAGTGGTTCTTCCGGCCTTTGTGATGACCTCCATCGAAACCAGGCCGGAGGGCGATCCGGTGCATTTTTATATTTATTATTATCAGACGGAGCGGCAGCCCAGGCCTGTTTTATTCGGGTTTGTCACCGAAGATGAGAAAGATTTTTTTCAGTTGCTGATAACAGTGGAGAAGATCGGTCCCCTGAAGGCAGCCCAGTTCTTGACACTCCCGGTCAGTGAGGTGGCCGCTGCCATCGAAGCCAGAAATGTATCTACGCTGGAGCGGTTGAAAGGGGTGGGGACCCGGACGGCTCAGCGCATTATTACGACGCTTGAGGGCAAAGTGGGGCGTTTTATCACGGATGGCCAGGCGGTGGCCGCCGTCCCGTCGAACGATATGACGCAGCAGACCATGGACGTTCTTGTGGAACAGTTGGGTTACAAGGTGTCGGATGCGCGGGCACTGGTTGACAAGGCACTCCAGCGGAACCCCGCCATATCAACCCCCGAGGATCTCTTTGACGAGATATTCAAGCCGTTATGAAAGAAAAAATTCTGACATTTTCTTCCGACCAGAACCGGATGGTGGCAAAGGAGAAAACCGAGGCCGATGACACCCGTGATATTTTGTCGCTGCGGCCCCTTGATTTTGAGGGTTACGTGGGCCAGGCCGAGACGGTGCAGACCCTGAAGATTGCCATCAAGGCTGCGCAAAAGCGAGACGAGCCTCTGGAACACATCCTGTTTCACGGCCCGCCGGGACTGGGCAAGACCACGCTGGCCCACATCGTGGCATCAGAGATGGATGCCAATCTGGTGATCACCTCCGGTCCGGCGCTGGATAAGGGTGGGGACCTGGTGGGCATGCTTACCCATCTCAAGCGGGGTGATGTTTTGTTTGTGGATGAAATCCACCGGCTGCCGAGGGTTATCGAAGAGTTTCTGTATCCGGCCATGGAGGACTTTGCCGTGGATTTCGTGTTTGACAAGGGAATTCATGCCCGCAGCCACCGGTACCGGTTGAACCAGTTCGTGCTGATCGGCGCCACCACCCGTGTGGGCCTTTTGTCCGCTCCCCTTCGGGACCGGTTCGGCATTTTTAGAAAATTCGAGTTTTATACCAATGCGGAACTTGTAAAAATAGTGGGCCGGTCGGCCGCGTTGCTGGGACTTTCCATCGACGATAAATGCGCCCGTGAGCTCGCCAAACGGTCGCGCCGCACGCCGCGTATCGTGAACCGTTTGCTGAAACGGGTGCGGGATTATGCCCAGGTTTATGCGGACGGAACGATTTCCGTGGAAGCGATCGATGCGGCGCTTTGCCTGGAGGGGGTGGACAGGGAAGGCTTGACAGGCCTTGACCGGTCTTATATTGAGACGGTCATCAATTATTATGACGGCGGGCCGGTGGGCATCGAGGCCATCGGGGCCACGCTTCAGGAAGAGGTGGATACGCTTGTGGATGTGGTGGAGCCTTTTCTGCTGGCGGAAGGGTTTTTGCAGCGGACCTCCTCCGGCCGGAAGGTAACCCAGAAGGCATATCACCACATGGAAGGCGGAAGAAAAAACGATTAGCAATGGCATTGTTCAGGGGAGTTCACTATATGGCAGCAGATAGAAGGACTGGTTTTTCCGGGGTCGTTTTGGGCGGATTGCTTTTTATATGGTTTGCATGTTGTGCCGCGGCAGAAGCGTCGGCGATACCTGAGGCCATTGTTGCTTTGAATCCGAATACGGAAGACACCCGGTATGTTATCGTGGTGGAAAAATCCTTGCAGCGATTGAAAGTATTTGCATCCGGCAACGGCGGGGTCGAACCGGTAAACCAGTGGAAGTGTTCAACGGGCGAAGTACTCGGCGCAAAATTGCAGTCCGGGGATAAGAAGACCCCGGAAGGGGTCTATTTTCTGGTGGATAAATACGAGGACCGGGAACTGTCCCCCATATACGGGGTGATGGCGTACCCTCTGGATTATCCCAATTTTCTGGATAAAAACGCGGGCAAGAACGGCAGTGCCATCTGGCTGCACGGCACCAACAAAGAGTTGAAGGATAACGACACAAACGGGTGTATCGCTCTTGAAAACAAAAATCTGAAGGCCCTGTCAAAATACATATCCCTGAACCGGACGCCGGTTGTCATCGTGGAGAAGATGCAACTATGGTCCAGTGACGAAGCCGAGCAGGCCGGCAAACGGGTCCGGGCCTTTTTAGACGGATGGAACAAGGCGCTGGCCGAGGGAGATTATCACCGGTATCTCGATTTTTACGATACCGATTATTTCCCGGATATGAGCTGGTGGAATACGTGGCGCGATCTCTGCCGCAGCCTTCACGAGGGCGTTCCCACATTTGCCCTCGTACCCGAAGCTGTGTCTGCCTTCCTTCATGACGGGGTTTATGTAGTATTGTTTGATCAGGTGATTTCGGCCGGCAACAGCAAGGCCTTGGTGGGGAAAAAGAAGCTGTTTATCGCCGACGCTGCCGGAGATCTCAGCATTATCGGTGAAACCTACCATCCTTTTACTGACAATCAGCCTGCCGGAGGCGTGGATAATCCGCTGGTGGCGTCGTCCCGACGGTTTAAAAACAGCATCATGGCGGAGCAGGAGATTAAAGACCTTCTGGATAAATGGGTACGGGCGTGGGAAGCCATGAATATGGATGCCTATGGCGAGTGTTATTCCCGCGGGTTTGTGTTTAAGGGGATGAACCGGCAAAAGTGGCTTGCATATAAGCGGAATCTTAATCGTCAGTATGATTACATCCGTGTGGAATTAACGGATTTGCGCTTCGTTGAACAATCCAGACGCCGCAGCGTGGTAACATTTATTCAGCATTATACATCGGACCAGTACAGTGATACGGGGCTCAAGACACTGGTGTTAAGGCAAGAGGACGGCCAATGGGTGATCTACAGGGAATCCTGGAAAAAATTAGAACGCTTGCCGGAAGAAAGCACCCTGGAGCAGGCAGGCAGGTAGGCTGGAGTCTTCTGTTTGTCAATGAACACGGCCGGGTGGTGCGCGTTAAAAATTTCAGGTATTATATCCTTTTTGCCGCTTCTGTCGTGCTTTTATCGTTAGCGGTGGCCGGCTGCTTTTTGTTTTTGTTTGTAAAAGAGGCAATGAAGAACGAGCAGGTCCGCAAGTCGCTGACCGCCTCCAGGAAAGAGATTCGAACCCTGGTGGATGAAAAGGATATGCTGATGGCCCGGCTAGTGGCCATGGAAGTGAGTGCCGGTGATGTGGATTTGCCGGAGACTGTAGATGATGCCGGCTCGTCGCCGGCCGAGGAAGCCTTCTCGTTGGAGGCGGACACAGCTTCCGCCACCGGGCTGGATGAACCGGTGCCCGCCGCGCTGGTGATGGTAAAATCATTTACCGTGGTTCAGGACAAGGACAGTAACAGGGTTAAGATACGGTTTACCGTTGAAAAAGTGGATGAAAGCAGGGACTATATCTCTGGTCGAATGTTTGTGGTGCTGGAAGACGAAGATGCCGACGACGGCAGAATTATGACCGTGCCGGCCGTTTACTTGAAAGATGGTCGTCCAACGCAGATAAGCCGGGGACAGTATTTTTCCATCGCCCGGTTCAAGCCTGTGAGCATGTCTGCCCGTATTGATCATCCTGAGGAATTTACCACAGCCACCGTGTTTATTTATACGCCGGAAGGCGAGTTGTTTTTTGAAGATACGTTTTCCGTCGATCCTATTCAATACAGGCAGATACCTTCTGAACAAACGACTGAGCCCCCTGACAGCCAAAGCGGGGATGCAACACCTTCCGACAATACGAAATCAACAACTGAGTAAGATCCGGAAAGGATGGGCACGAAGGATGAACATGCGTTTGATCAATCTCCGCAGGGGTTGCTGCTTAATCGGGCTGGTGATGCTATCGGCCATTTTTCTTTCGCCGCTGGCGATGGCAACCGAATCGTCCAAAACCGAACATAAGGTTTATTTTGAAAACACGGACTATGAGCTTCATGTATACCGGGTGTTTGGAAGGACAGACGGCAAAACCCTGATGCTGATAGGGGGCATTCAGGGCAATGAACCCGGAGGGTTCCTGTCGGCCGATCTGTACGTGGATCTCTGCCTGGCCAAGGGGAATCTGATCATTGTACCGCGGGCCAATTTTCAGTCCATTGTTATGAACCGCCGGCAGGTAAACAAGGACATGAATCGCACCTTTGGTGCAGGGGCAAAGGAAGGCAGCTATGAATTCAAAATCGTTTCCATATTAAAAAAACTGATCGCGCAAAGCGATTGTCTTCTTAACCTTCACGACGGCTCCGGGTTTTACTCATCGAAATGGGAAAGTGATATGCGGAATCCCATGCGCTATGGTCAGTCCATTATTGCCGATTACGATACCTTTGTGGATGCGGCAACCGGAAACACCATTGAACTTGGGGCCTTGGCCAGAGTGGTCATGGGGGATATCAACAAGCACATTAAAAATCCGGACCATTATTTTCATTTTAACAACCACCGCACCGGGCAGCCGGATTCCCCGCACAAGGAGCAGCGGGGGTCGGCCACCTATTATGCCGTCACACAGTGTGGTATCCCCGCATTCGGCATAGAAACGAACAAAAACCTTTCCCTGGCGGAAAAGGTGAGCCAGCATAACTATGCCATCAATGCCTTCATGGAGCGGATGGACATTATTCCCGAAACACCGGGCATCTATTTTGACCGGCCTGAACTGCAGTATCTGCTTATTTCGGTGAATGACAGCCCCCCCGCCCTGGTGGCCAACCATCAGACCCTTTACGTGAAAAAAGGCGACAATCTTCGGATCGCAGATATCAAGACCAACTACAAACGGGGCCTGAGCGCGGATATTATCGGCGAAGGCACCTACAATGACCTGGGCAAGAGCATTAAGATCACCCAGAGTTCAAAGATCGTGGTCAAGAAGGATTATTTCCCCTGCGGCACCATTCATATCGAACTGGGGGAAAACCGTCGCAACGTTGCCCAGGGCATATCGGTGATCGACTCGAATAATCGGATATCTCCGCTGTTTTACAAAGTGGAAGTCAACGGCGATACCCGGTTTTTCGCCAATTACGGTCATGTTGACCTGGTGCGCGGCGACCGTCTCAAGATCATCGATGTGGTCGGCAGCAATAACGGGGATTTTTATGATCTCACGGTGAATTTCAAAGGATTTGTCGGCGACCGGGCCAATAACACCGGCGAGGACCGGGGGTATGAAATTCATACCGGCCGGGATCTCTGGGAACGGTACTCGCTGGATAAAAAGGGGCGCAAATATCAGGTCGCCGTGACCCGTAACGATAAGACCATTGGGAAACTCTTTGTTTTTCTGAACCGGCCCGTCATGAAGTACGTGCTGTTCCAGGCGGGCGACGATTCGGCTGATATGTTCTGTGGCGCACCCGGCGATGAAATGCAGTTGAATCATTCAGGCGCGGAATTTCTCAAGGTGGTGGATGTCATCACCAACGTTCATAACAATACCGGCGTGAACGTATTTATCCGGTTTGAGGGCTCTGATAAGGAATATGTGTGCGGAGATGCAATTTTCGACATTGCAAGAATGATGGACGGCGGTTACAACAGAGCGGAAAATGGCAGGCCGGCATCATGCCGCCTCGTGGTCAGGCGGGGGGATTACGTCATGGGCAATGTGATTTTAAATTTTACCGGGGGGAAAGAAGGTGGATAACAACACCAAAAAAAATCTGTCGGTTATTGATAAGGGGCTTGCGATTGAGGGTGACATCGCAAGCAACGGCAGCCTGATCATCAAAGGCAGCCTGAAGGGGCGCATAGACGGTGAATCCGTGGTGATCGCCCAGGACGGGTATGTGTGTGCGGATACCCGGGTGGCGAATATTACCATTGCCGGGGTCTTCCAGGGGGATATCACCGTGGCAAAGGACCTGATCATTCTTTCGACCGGCAGCTGCTCGGGAAAGGTGAAATGCGGCAATCTTACGGTGGAAATCGGTGGCGTCCTGAATGCGGAAGTGATAAACACCGGAGAGGAAACAGAATCGGTGCATCCCACCGTTGCCCTAGGCAACAATGCCTAAGGGTTCGTCACAAAATAACTTGACCATTTGGCTTGTTCTTTTTCCCGTCTTCTTTGTTGCTTCGTCGGTCAAATAGCTTGCTATTCTCCCTCCTCGCGTCTCGAAGACGGAACAAATCCGAATATAAAATTTTCAATGACCAAAACAGATACCGGAGTGTTCCGGGGCATCAATGCGATGCATCTATTTTCGTGACCTTCGTGCTCTTCGTGGTAATCAACGTCAGACAATTGAACCATGAAGTTCACGAAGGATGAGTTCAGACTATAAACAATCCCCCTTATAGGGGCAACCAAAGCCGGCCCCTCTGGTGTCGGATGTTTACATTTCAGTAAGTTGTAAATTTTAAAAAATATTGAATAAGATTCAATAAGCCGTTTCCCTGAAACGGCTTTTTTGATATAACGGATGTAATATAGAAAAGTGCTGTTAATTGAAACATTCGTAAAGGGGGCAACAGAATGAACGACACCGGTCAATCCAGCGATTATCAGGTTTATTTTAAAAAAGAGCATGATATGCTCAGAAAAGCCGTGCGGGACCTGGGCAAAAAAGCAATCGCACCCTATATTGATGAATGGGAGGAGGCGGGTGAATTCCCCAGGGAACTTTACAAGGCTGCCGGCGACCTGGGATATCTGGGGCTCGGTTTTCCGGAAGATGTGGGCGGGACCCCCTGTGATATCTTTATGGGCATTGCCATGAGTGAGGAGCTGATGCGGTACGGATCGGGTGGATTGCTGGCCAGTCTGGGATCGCTGTTTATCGCCCTGCCGCCCATTGTTCAGCACGGTACCCCGGAACAGAAAGAGCGGTTTGGCAAACCGGTCGTCGCGGGCGACAGAATTTCTGCACTGGGCGTGACCGAGCCCGACTGTGGGTCAGACGTGGCAAACCTGAAAACAACGGCCGTCCGTGATGGGGATGATTATATCGTCAACGGCGCCAAGACCTTTATCACCAGCGGAGTCCGGGCGGATCAGCTCACCTGCGCGGTCCGGACCGGAGGCGATGGCGCCCACGGCATCAGCTTTCTTGTAATCGAAGCTGATAGCCCCGGCTATTCAGTGGGCCGTAAACTGGATAAAATGGGGTGGTGGGTATCGGATACCGCGGAGATTTTTTTTGATAACTGTCGGGTACCGGCGGCCAACCTGATCGGCGAGGAAAACAGCGGGTTCTATATCATTATGGAAAATTTTCAGGCCGAGCGGCTGATGCTGACGGTCATGGCCAACACCACGGCCCATCTGGCACTGGAAGCCTGCCTGAAGTATGTTAAAGAGCGGGAGGCGTTCGGCCGGAAGATCAGCGGATTTCAGGTAACCCGACACAAGCTGGTGGACATGGCCACCATGGTGGAGGCCAGCCGGGAATTCACTTACCGGGTGGCCGCCAAAATCGACGCCGGCGAGAATCAGGTGAAGGAAATTTCCATGGCCAAGAATTTTGCCTGCATGGTGAGCGACAAGGTGACCTATGATGCGGTCCAGCTTTTCGGCGGTTCGGGGTATATGCGCGGAACGCCGGTGGAACGGCTTTACCGGGACAACCGCATCCTGTCCATCGGTGGCGGCACGACGGAGATAATGAAGGAGATTATTTCGGGTTTTATTCTTTGATGAGAGGGTATATGACACATTCACCACCAACCCCCGTAATCGTGGGAGCAGCCCAGTTTATGCAGCAAAAGGACGCGCAGACACCTCTGGACCCGCTGGGGCTCATGGCAGAGGCCGGCCGGCGCGCGCTGGCGTCATCCGGGACCCAGACCGTCGGCGAAATTATAGACGCCATCAGCGTGGCCAATATTGTGGGATGGTCCTATGCCGATGCCCCGTCCGAGCTGGCACAGGCCCTGGGGCTGTCGCCGTCCGAGACAACGTACCTGCCCATCGGCGGCCAGAGCCCCCAGATGATGGTAAACCGGGCGGCGATGGATATCGCGGCCGGAAAACACCGGGCAGTGCTACTGGCTGGTGGCGAGGCCGATTATGCCATCCGCCGCGCCCTGAAGAGCGGTCTGGTATTGAATTGGCCGGAGCAGCGGCAGCCTGAAAAAATCGACGGCGACATGGACCTTGGTATCAGCGAGCTGGAAAGCCGGTATCAGCTCTTTTTTCCGGCCCCCGTATACGCCATGTTTGAAACCGCCATCCGGTACGCGGACGGCCGCGATCATGAAGCCCATATGAAACACATGGGCCGTCTGCTGGAACCGTTTTCCCGTATCGCCGCCGATCATCCCCATGGGTGGCTGGAAACGGCGTATACAGCCGATGAAATCGCCACGCCCGGTCCGAAAAACCGGTATATCGCCTATCCTTATACCCTGCGCATGGTATCCAACCGCTACGTGGATCAGAGTGCGGCAATAATTATAACTTCCACGGAAATGGCGGAAAAGGCGGGGATTGACCGGAAGCACTGGGTGTTTCCCATGGGCGGGGCAGACCTCGGCAATATCAGCCATGTCAGCCAGCGTCCCTTTCTTCATAACTCGCCCGCCACAAGGCAATCGGCCCGCCTTGCACTGGAACAGTCCGGCCTGACACTTGACGACATGGACATGTTTGATATCTACAGCTGTTTCCCCTCCATGATCGAGATGGGCCGCCGTGAAATCGGTATTCCAACAGATGATCCCCGCGGACTTACGGTGACCGGCGGTCTTCCCTTTTTCGGCGGTCCGTTTAATAACTATTCCATGCATGCCATTGTTACCGTGGTGGACCGGATCCGTGAAAATCCGGCGCAGAAGGCCATGGTGTTCGCCCAGGGCGGTTTCAATACCAAGGCGTCGGTCGGTATTTATGGTACAGAGCCCCCGGCCGAGCCCTGGGGCAGCGGGGGGGTGGCCGATCTTCAGGCCGATGTTCAGGCGTCCATTGACGGGGAGGCGATGCCCGAGCCCGTTGACCGGGCAGAGGGCCGGCTTCGGGTGGAAGCCTATACCCTTCATTATGACAGGAGCGGTCATGCGGAAAGCGGTACCGTTATCGGAAGGCTGGAGAATGACCAGAGAGCCCTGGCCCGTATCGATGCCTATCCGGAAATCCTTCGAACGTTTGAAACAAAGGAGCTGGTGGGCCGCACCGGCGGGGTCCGGTTTGATGAAGGTTTGGGGTTGAATCTCTTTACCCCGGGTGCTTCATGACGGCTTCATAAAAAGCTTTCAACCCCGCCGCGGGGTTTTTGCAGAAAGTAACGTGCGCGAGACTTGGTTGTTTACGACTATTTATGTTAAACAACCCCTTTTTCATTCATACTTTTCTTTGCTCGCCCAAAGAAAAGTATGCAAAAGAAAGGGCGCCCCGCGTCTATTTGATATTTTGGGGCCTTCGGCTACCCTCGCAGGGACGGTTTTTTCGGCGCGGGCAGAAACTCGCCTGTCCTTTTGTGCAGGTGCGTTAAACCTCGTCTGCTCAAACAGTCTGCCCGCGTCTTCCCCAAAAACCGCCCCTGCTCGGCTGCGCTGCAAGGGGCGAGGCACGTGTTGCTGTTCAGTTGTTTCGGCAAACTGAAAAACTTGGCAATAAACTGAAAAATTGAATAAAATTGACTTGTTTACAACTTGGAAGATTCTCCGCGGTGAGCATCAAGTGGCCTGGAAACGTTCCAGCAGTGCGGGCAGATCCACGGCCGCATCCTTGAAGTTCTCAAAGGTTACATCCGTAAACCCCAGGTTGTGTTCGTTTTTGATGAATTCGAACATTTCAAGATAATTCGCCAGGATCCGGTTCTCCCAGGCAAAGCCGAGCCCATCGCTGAGAGGCCGTATGTTTTCACGGTTTCCTTCGATTTCCAGAAAATTTCCGTAAGGCATGGTATCCAGGCAGATCACGGCACCTTCATGCCTGAAGGTTTCCCGGTGTTTTTCATAAACCTGCGCCGGGAAAAATCCGACGGCTTCCAGGATTTGCCGGGTTGCGTTAAAATCGCTCACCGTGGTTTCGATTTCCCTGTGGATTTTGTATTGGCCGGATTCACGGGTGTCGGGCATGTCGGGTTCGCCCTTGAAAGTGAGGGTGGCGGTTTTATCCTGCCGGAGCCGCAGCAGCGATCGTCGCTGAATCAGGCTGTGATGCCGGTCTTCAAACCGGATATTGGTTTCAAAGTGACTTTCGCCCGGCGTTGCGCCCAGAGCGAGGATGCGTTGACGCATCTCCGTCATATCCGTTACATGGTATTTGACTTCGATTTCCAGGTTATCCATCATTCACCTTCCGCAGGGACCGCCAGCTGGCCGCAGGCCGCTGAAATGTCTCCGCCTTTGCTCAACCGGGTGATGACCGTATAATTGCGGTCGTGCAGAATCTGTTTGAACTGTTCAACAGCGGCATTGTCCGGTCGGCGGAACGGGCTTTCCGGATGTTCATTAAAGGGAATGAGGTTGATTTTCGCCTTTATCGGCGCCAGAAGACCGGCCAGCCGCTCCGCGTCGTTCGGGGTATCGTTGACACCCCGGATCAGGATGTATTCAAAGGTGATTTTCCGCCGGTGGGACAGGGGGTATTGCCGGCATGCTGCCAGGAGGGCTTCAATGGGATAGGTTTTGTTTATCGGCATCAGCCGGTCCCTGGTCTGATTGTCCGTGGCGTTCAACGATACGGCCAGGTTAACGGTGGTTTCATGGCCCAGGGTTTTGATCCGGGGCACGAGGCCGGCCGTGGAAAGCGTGACCCGGCGCGTTGAAAACTGCAGCCCGCAATCGCCGTCCGTGATGGTATCAATGGCCGCCAGCATGTTGTCGTAATTGGCAAGTGGCTCGCCCATGCCCATGAATACTATATTGCTCAACCGGTGCGGCGCGGATTTTGTATCATGGCGGATATCGCGTATCTGGGCGATGATCTCCGCGGGCGTGAGGTTCCGGATGAAGCCCATTTCCGAAGTCCTGCAGAAGGCGCACCCCTGCGCGCAGCCTACCTGCGTGGAGACGCACAGGGTGGCGTGCCCCTCTTCCGGAATATAAACGCTTTCAATCAGCCGGTTGTCCGCCAGCCGGAACAGGTACTTGCATGTCCCGTCCGCGCCGTGCTCCTTCTTTTCAATAAGCAGACGGTCGATGGCAAAGTTATCCGCCAGCAGCGCCCGTACCGGCTTGGATATGTTGGTCATATCATCAAACCCACCGGCCTGATGAAGGTATATCCATTTATACACCTGGTCCGCCCGGTAAGCGGCAATGTCGTGTTCCGCAAGCCAGGCCTGAAATTGTTTTTTTGTATAGTTTTTGATGTCCTGCACGGTTTTTTCATCCTATGTCATCTTGTGATTTGTTAATATTAACATGTTTCCATAGCAATGACGGCATTTTTTTAATCATGGAATACATGAAAAGACACGGGAAAAGCAACCGGCCTTTTCAAGATGGCGACAATCGATTTGGAATGGGGTATCCTTCTTTCAAGGGAAATCAGTGCTTTCCCCCTGAGCTTGTCCCCTGAACCGGGATTGTCGTTTCAGCCTGTGACAGGCGGTTGCGGGAAAAAGTATGTTGATTCAAGGCATAATTTTCTTGACATAACCTTCTGGAAATATTATTTTCAAGAGTTTAGATAGTTTTAACTCCGGGTATATGGATATTTTCAAAAAAACCACTGCTCTGGGATCGTTTGAAAACCAGGTGACTGTCATTACATGTACATGTCATGAGGGGTCTATCTCCATCCCGGAAGACGGGGAGCGTGAGGCGCGTATTAATTCCGGTTATTGCGTCGCGGATATACATGTTTCTGAGTGTTTAAAGATGTGAGAAAAAAGTGTGACGTATGTTTGAAAATTTAAGCGATAAGCTTGGCGCGGTTTTTAAGAACCTGAAAGGCCACGGCAAGCTGACCGAAAAAAATATCGAGGCCGGTTTAAAAGAGGTCCGGTTTGCGCTGCTTGAGGCGGATGTCCATTACCGCGTGGCAAAGCAGTTTATCGCCGATATCCGGGAACGGGCGCTGGGCACGGAAGTGCTGGAAAGCCTGACGCCCGGCCAGCAGGTCGTCAAGATTGTTAATGAGGAACTGACACGATTGATGGGCGGCACACGCCAGGATCTGAACCTGGGCGGCCAGGCCCCGGTTTCCCTGATGCTGGTGGGTCTCCAGGGCTCCGGTAAAACCACGACCACCGCCAAGTTGGCGGTCTTTCTCAAGAATTCGGGGAAAGCCCCCTACCTGGTGCCGGCGGACGTGTCGCGGCCGGCGGCTATCGATCAGCTTACCAAGCTCGGCCGTCAGATCGGCACGCCCGTTTATCCGTCAACCACGGAGATGGATCCAGTCGATATATGCAAACAGGCCCGGGTGGAGGCCCAGAAAGAAGGGTGTGATGTCCTGCTTCTGGATACCGCGGGCCGGCTGCATGTGGATGAGGCCCTGATGGAGGAACTGGTCCGTATCCGGGAGACGGTGTCGCCTTCCGATATTCTGCTGGTGGCCGATGCCATGACAGGCCAGGACGCGGTGAACATCGCCCAATCCTTTGATGAACGCCTGGATATCGGCGGTGTCGTGCTTTCCAAAATGGATGGTGACGCCCGCGGGGGCGCGGCGCTTTCCATAAAGGCGGTCACCGGTAAGCCCATTAAGTTCGTTGGGGTGGGCGAAAAAACCAACGCCCTGGAACCGTTTCATCCCGACCGGGTGGCTTCCAGTATTCTCGGCATGGGGGATGTGCTTTCGTTTATCGAAAAGGCCCAGTCCGCCGTTGACGAGAAGCAGGCGGCCGAGCTTGAAAAAAAACTGAAAAAAAACGAGTTCACCCTGGAGGATTTCCGGGATCAGATGACCCAGATCCGCAAGATGGGCTCCATCGGCGATATTATGAAAATGATTCCCGGCATGGGAAAGATGAAGCAGTTCAAGGATGCCGAGGTGGACGACAAGGAGCTGGTGAAGATCGAGGCGATCATCAACTCCATGACACCGCAGGAGCGGCGGCGCCACGGCATTATCAACGGTAGCCGGCGCAAACGGATTGCCAAAGGCAGCGGCACCAGGGTCCAGGATGTGAACCGGTTGCTGAAGAATTATACCCAGGTAATGAAGATGATGAAAAAAATCAACAAAGGCGGCATGCGGGGAATGAACCGCAACATGATGCCGTTCTAAGGGAGACGACAATGGCAGTTAAAATTCGATTGGCAAGGTATGGCAAAAAGAAAAAACCGTTTTACAGAGTTGTGGTGGCGGATGAGCGCTTTCCCAGAAACGGTCGGTTTCTGGAAAAGGTAGGCACCTACAATCCGTTAAAAGAACCAACTGAAATTATTCTTGAAAGAGACCGCATCGAGCACTGGCTGGATCAGGGCGCGCTGATGACGGATACCGTCAGAAGTCTTTTGAAAAGCGAGCAGGAAGCCGCCTCTTAATATTTAATTGTTTTTTTTGAATTTTTCGGGAAAATCGGTTATAGTTTTTGCAAGGTTGTGCTTTTTAAAACGGACAGGATACGTATTGACTGACTGAAGTCTAAACGGGGCGTTATTTCAACTCAACCGACATTTAAAGGAGATGCGGCTATGTCTATGAGAGAGCTGATCGAGTACATTGCAAAGGCGCTTGTTGACAATCCCGACGAAGCGACGGTAACGGAAGTCGACGGCAGTCAGACCTCTGTTCTGGAGCTTAAAGTGGCGAAGGAAGATCTGGGAAAAATTATCGGAAAACAGGGCCGTACCGCAAGGGCAATGCGGACGATACTCAGTGCCGCATCCGCCAAGCTGAAGAAGCGGACGGTGCTTGAAATCATAGAGTAGCCGGGTTTCTTATGGGGGAAGAGAAGGATTATCTTTCCGTCGGTAAGATTACCGGTGTCCATGGTGTCAAAGGTAATATCAAGGTTCTTTCCCACTCGGGCGATCCCTCCGATTTTAAAGCGGGTCTCCATCTTCTTGCCCGATGCGGCAATGGTCATACGTACACCTGTACCGTACGCTGGTGCAAACCCCACGGCCGCCATTTCCTTTTATCTTTCAAAGAAATAGACGATCGCACCGGTGCCGGGTCCCTGGCGGGGTGCGAACTTTTTGCCCTGCGAACCGATTTACCAGCCCTGGACGCAGATACCTATTACTGGGAGGATATACTCGGACTTGCCGTGTATGACAGTGACCGGGGATTGCTCGGTCATGTCAGAAATATCATTCCCACGGGCAGTAATGACGTGTACGAGGTGGTTGATGCGGATACGGGCAAGGACTGCCTCATCCCCGCCCTTCAATCGGTTATCCGGAAGATAGATCTGGAAGAGGGTGTTATTTACGTATATCTGCCCGAGGAATTGTGATTATGGATTTTACGGTTCTGACAATTTTCCCCGAGCTGATGGATGCCTTTTTTGACTGCGGCATCATCCGGCGGGCTGCGGCCGCGGGAATCGTATCATGCCGCAGCGTTGATATCCGGGATTATGCCGCGGGCCGGCACCGGCAGGTGGATGACCGGCCATACGGGGGTGGCAACGGCATGGTGATGAAACCGGAGCCTCTTGGCGGCGCAATCAAGGCTGTTAAGGCGGACCGGCCCGGTATCCGGACCATTCTGCTTTCTCCTCAGGGCCGGGTGTTCACCCAGGCCGAAGCCCGGGCAATGGCAGACAACCGTAACGACTACCTGCTGGTATGCGGCCGGTATGAAGGGGTGGATGAGCGGATATGCGAAACGCTGATTGATGATGAGCTCTCCATCGGCGACTATGTGCTCACGGGCGGTGAAGTTCCCGCCATGATCGTGATCGAGGCCGTCACCCGACTTCTGCCCGGTGCTCTGGGCGGCGAGGATTCGGCGGAAAAGGACACCTTTCAGGACGGGCTGGTGGAGCACGCTCATTATACCCGGCCGCCGGTATTCGGGAAAGAGGCGGTGCCGGATATTTTGCTTTCGGGCAATCATGCGGCCATTGATCAATGGCGGCTTGAAAACGCCCTGATGCGGACCCTGGTCAAACGGCCGGATATGCTGGAAAACCGGCCGGTGAAGGATGAAGAAAAAGCCATTTTACGCAACTGGTGCAGACGGGTTGAAGCTATTATTGCCGGGAAAGACAATCAATAATGACGGCTTCGTAAAAAGCTTCCAATAGCTGCGTTGGGATGCATCTCTCGTCATGTCACGTACGGTGTAGGGGCGAACCTTGTGTTCGCCCTCGGATCGGGCGAACACAAGGTTCGCCCCTACAGATCATTCCTCGAGAGTGAGATAGACACGCCGCATCTTGAACGTTTTACTTTGCCGTCCGCAAGCGACTTTTTATGAGACCCTCAATGGACATGGTTGTCAACAATTCTGAGGCAGATGCGGTCCCTCGGATTTATATCGCGCTGGTGCATTACCCGGTTCTTAACAAGCGGGGGGATATTATCGCTTCGGCCGTTACCAACCTGGACCTGCACGATATTGCCCGGGCGGCAAAAACTTACGGAGTGGCGGAATTTTTCGTGGTAACGCCGCTCGCCGATCAGAAACGGCTGGCCGAACGCATTGTGGCCCATTGGACCACGGGCGGCGGCCCCGGCTACAACGAAAAGCGGGCCGAGGCCTTTGCCCTGATAACGGTCAGCGAAACCCTGGCTGAAGCAGTCGCCCGGATCGAGACGCAGCGCGGACGCCCTCCGGCGTTGGTGGTCACCACCGCAAGACAGCATGAGGGGGCCGTTGGTTGCGACGAACTCCTGCGGCTGGATCGGGATGTCCTGCTGGTATTCGGAACCGGCTGGGGCATTGCGCCTTCATTGACAGAAACGGCGGATTATATTCTGAAGCCCATTGCCGGGGTCACCGGGTACAATCACCTGTCCGTCCGGTCGGCCGTGTCGATTCTTCTGGACAGAATGATATGGAATGATATATAATTACTGGTTTAAATTTGATGAATTCGAAAAAACACTTGACCCGATCCGTTGCACAGGGTAGAAGGATTGCAACAGATTTTTTTGGAGGAATACCATGCAGGTTATAAAGCAGCTGGAAAAAGAACATATGCGGATGGATATCCCTGATTTTTCTTCAGGCGATACCGTTAAGGTCCATCTGAAAATCAAGGAAGGCGAAAAAGAACGGATTCAGGTTTTCCAGGGTGTTGTGATTAAAAAGCGGAAGGGCAACACCAACGCGACATTTACCGTTCGCAAGACCTCCTTCGGCGTAGATGTGGAACGGGTGTTTCCCCTTAATTCCCCTTCCATTGACAGGATTCAGGTCGTCAAACGCGGACGGGTAAGGCGTTCCCGGATTTACTACTTCCGTGAACTCAAAGGCAAGGCCGCCAAGATTCCCGAAAAGCGCGACCGGTAACACATTCTCTGTTTCATCCGTGTGTCGCCGTACATTGAATCCCGGGGTTCGCATGAGAACCTGCGCATGAGAACACACACATGAGAAGCTACGAGGATAAGGCCATCAGCGAAGGGTTTTTCACGGTGGCCGGCATTGATGAAGCCGGCCGTGGACCGCTGGCCGGGCCGGTGGTGGCGTCGGCCGTTGTGTTTCCCGATGGTTACACCAACCCTCTTATTACGGATTCGAAAAAGATCACGCCGAAAAAACGCGCCACCCTGTATGAAGAGATATACAGGGACGCCGTTACCGTGGGGATCGGCATCATCGATGCCGTGGAGATCGATCGCATCAATATTCTTCAGGCCGCCCTTCTCGCCATGGCCATTGCCGTGGACAATCTTTTCCCGCATCCCGACTATCTGCTTATCGACGGCAAGTTTACCATTGCATCGCCGATCCCTCAGGCCGCCATTGTCCGGGGGGACAGCGCCAGTATTTCCATCGCCGGGGCCTCTATCGTGGCCAAGGTAACCCGGGATATTATCATGGAGCGGTATCACCTGGACTATCCGGAATTCGGGTTTTCCGCCCACAAGGGATACCCCACCAAAGCCCATCGCGAAGTTATCCTTCAGCACGGGCCAACCCCAATCCATCGAATGAGTTTCAGGGGGAGTCATGTCAGACAACAATAAAGTTATTTTTTCCATGATCGGGGTGAGCAAGCACACCCCCCAGGGGAAAAAGATCCTGAAGAATATTCAGCTGTCCTTTTTCTACGGAGCAAAGATTGGTGTCCTGGGATTAAACGGTGCCGGCAAGTCCACCGTGCTGCGGATCATTGCCGGGCTGGACACGGAATACGACGGCCAGGTGACCTTTTCCCCGGGATATACAGTGGGCTACCTCCCCCAGGAGCCGGCTCTTGACGATGAAAAAACCGTGCTGGACATTGTCAAGGAAGGCATGGGAGAGATCGTGGAACTGCTGGCCGAGTATGAAGCGGTCAATGAAAAGTTTACCGATGAACAGATCATGAGCGATCCGGAAAAGATGGACGCGCTTCTTGAACAGCAGAGCCGTCTGCAGGAACAGATTGACCAGAAGGACGCATGGGACCTGGATGCCAGGCTGGAACTGGCCATGGACGCGCTTCGGACACCGCCGCCGGAGGCTAAAATCTCAGATATTTCCGGCGGTGAAAGACGCCGGGTGGCGCTTTGCCGGCTGCTCCTTCAGGCACCGGATATTCTGCTGCTGGATGAGCCAACCAACCACCTGGATGCGGAATCGGTCCAATGGCTGGAGCAGCATCTTCAGCAATACACGGGCACGGTCATTGCCGTGACCCATGACCGCTATTTTCTGGACAATGTGGCGGGCTGGATACTGGAGCTGGACCGGGGCGAGGGGCTTCCCTTTAAGGGCAATTATTCCCAGTGGCTGGAACAGAAACTCAACCGCATGCAGGAAGAAGAAAAAAAGGCTTCCAAACGGCAGAAGGCGTTGCAGCGGGAGCTGGAATGGGCGCGAAAGGCCGCCAAAGGCAGGCAGGCCAAGGGCAAGGCCCGGCTGAACAATTACGAGGCCATGCTGGCCGAAGACATCAAAGAAAAGGAAGCCAGAATCGAGCTGCCAGTGCCCAACGGCCCCCGGCTGGGCAAGGAGGTCATTGAAGCCGTTGACCTGGCCAAAGGATACGGCGATCGGCTGCTGTTTGAGAACATGAATTTTCATCTGCCCCAGGCGGGCATCGTGGGCGTGATCGGACCCAACGGGGCCGGCAAAACCACCCTTTTCCGCTTGATTCTGGGAGAAGAGGCCCCTGACCGCGGCGTGCTGAAGATCGGCCAGACCGTGGAAATCGGATACGTGGATCAGCGGCACAAGGATATTGACCCGGAAAAAACCGTTTACGAGGTGATCAGCGGCGGGGAGCCGGAAATTTACTTCGGCGGCCATCCCGTGAATGCCAGGGCGTATGTCAGCTGGTTCAATTTCAACGGTGCGGACCAGCAGAAAAAGACCGGGGTCCTGTCCGGCGGTGAGCGCAACCGCCTGCACCTGGCCATGACCCTCAAAACCCAGGCCAATGTGCTGCTGCTGGACGAACCCACCAATGATATCGATGTCAATACCCTTCGCGCCCTGGAAGATGGTATTCAGAATTTTGCCGGCTGTGCCGTGGTCGTGTCCCACGACCGGTGGTTCCTGGACCGGATCTGCACCCACATTCTCGCTTTTGAAGGGGACTCCTCGGCTTATTTCTTTGAAGGATCATTCTCGGAATATGAAGAAGATCGAAGAAAACGACTGGGCGGCGACATGGTGCCTAAACGAGTGAAGTATAAGAAGATCACCCGCTGACCCTGATATTTCGAACGTCCCCTTTGTTTCGCGGCCTGTGCCTTGCCGCTGGCCCCCAATCAACGCGCGAAATATCAGGTTACTCAGGGCGCTCTTCTTAATTCACCCGGCTTTGGGCAGGCGGGGATAGTCGTCCGGCTCCCGGGGCGAACGCGTCATGCCATCGAGATAATGCCGGATGACGCCGCCGGTGCGGATCCCCCGATCGTTCAGGGCGCTGGTACCGAACCACAGGTTGAATTCAAGCAGGTAACAGCCGTCGTCTGAAACGATGACATCAAACCCCGCATGGTCGATGCCCAGTTCGGCGGCCACCTGCCGGACCAGGGTTAAAGCCGCTGTGGGGATATCGTCGAAGCTGACGGTGCCGCCCCGGGAAATGTTGTTATGAAAAGTCCCGGCCGGCGCCTCCCGCCAGTAGGCCGCCACCACCTGACGTCCGATCACCACTACCCGCAGATCCCGGTTCGCCGGCAGATATTCCTGCATAAACAGTGTCTCATGCCGAGCCGCATAGTCCAGTAATTCCGGCCGGCTTCCGATAAGAAAAACCCCTTCGCCTCGGGCGCTGCGAACTGTTTTGGCCACAAACGGGAAGTCAAACGTGTCCAGAACAGTTTCTATGGCGGTATCCGTCTTCGGGAGAATCAGTGTCAACGGTATATTGGACGGGCAGACCCCTTCAAATGCCCGGAACATCTCGACCTTGTCATGACCGATATGGTAGGTGCTTATGCTGGGGAAAATGCGTTTCTTCCACCCGTATACCAGCGTGTTCACCTGCCAGTATTCGGGAAACAGCACCCAGTCCGCCTGCCGGATTCTTTCCTTTTCCCGGAACCAGTGCGCGGGCTTTACCGTTCGAACCTCCGGGATGTCCCAGGATCGTAGAGCATCAAATGAAATCAGTCGCATGACAGGTGTGGTGGCCTTTTCTGAGTTTAAGTACCGTGGGCAGCGCCATGACCAGCGTAGTTTTATATAATTACACGGAATTTCAATGAAAATGTCAAGTGGAAAAATATCCGGATAGCAGGGATATCAGCCGGTATTGTATTTAAGCCTTGAAAATCTGGCTCTTTGGCCAGGCATGTTTACCAGGCAATTCTAATCGAAAGCGATATATTAATAGGCTTGCCCGTTTTTATCCACCATGGGCACGAACCTGACCCGTAGAATGGCTTCCCGGTCCAGTTCTCCTTTTTTCTTTTTCAGCAGGATCAGTTTCTGTTTCAACTGCTGCCAGTCGTGGAGCTTCGTCTTTCCAGAATTTCCGGACATGGCGAGCGTGGAAGCCGCGGCGGCCAGGCCGAGCAAAGCCGCCAATACCAACACCCAGACTCGGATAATTCCTACTTTGTCGCCGGTCCTAAGGGGCAGGTCAGCCATAGCATGTCTCCTTTGCTTTTGGCGTAAGGGACTTAATCTGCCAATTCGTGTGTATTCGTGGGCGTTTCTCTTCCCCACGAATCCTCATGAATAAAGTGCGTTTTCACCCGCACCTGCGACCCATTTGTGGTCAGCTGAGCAGGTGGTTGGGTTGAATGCAATGAAACCCAACAGCGGACAACGGCATGCCTCCTGTGCTGGGTTTCGCTACGCTCAACCCAGCCTACCGACTTCATGTCCTTCGTGCTCTTCGTGGTAATCAACCCCAGGCAATTGAACCACGAAGAACACGAAGGGTGAGTGCACGCACCATGTGCCTTTCGTAATATAGCAAAACAACGGCAAGAAGCAAATTCCCGCGCAAGTTACTTACTGCAAAAACACCGCGGCGGGGTTGAAGGCTTTTTACGAAGCCGTCATTTTTACCCTTCCGCCGGTCCGGTTACGCTGGCGTCTTCGAAGGAGGCCATCTGGGTCATGATTTTACAGGCCGCTTCCACGGTGTCCATGGCCAGGGCCGCGCCCGTTCCTTCCCCAAGCCGCATGTTAAAGTCCATGAGCGGATCCAGGCCCATGAAATCAAGGGCCGCGGCATGGGCCGGTTCCACGGATCTGTGGCCGGCGATCAGAAAGCCGGTGATATCCGGGTTGATGCGGGCGGCAATGAGTCCGGCAGCGGTGGCAATGACCCCGTCCAGCACCACGGCGGTGTTTTTTGAGGCGGCCGCCAGAACAGCGCCGGCAATGCCGGCGATTTCAAACCCGCCCACCGTCCGAAGCACCTCGAAACCATCTGTTGGATCGGGATAATGAAGCGCCAGTGCCCGTTCCACGATTTCGATTTTGTGGCCCAGTCCCCTGTCATCCAGGCCGGTGCCCCGGCCTACGGCCCGGGCCGGGGAGATGCCGGTGATGGCCGCAATAATGGCCGCAGCCGGAGTGGTGTTGCCGATGCCCATTTCGCCGACTCCCATAATGTCGATGGGCGACTCGGCATGGGCGTCGAGAAATACCGACATTCCATGTTCCAGGGCCAGGATGGCTTCCGCAATGCTCATGGCCGCCTCCCGGGCAAGGTTTCGGGTGCCATGAGCCACTTTTTTCTGAATCAAATCCGGGTGATCCTCAAGGTCCGGCACAATGCCCATGTCCACCACTTTCATGGCAATATCATGGTGGCGGCAGAGTACGTTGATGGCAGCGCCGCCGTTAAGGAAATTGAGCACCATCTGGCCGGTTACATCGGCGGGAAAGGCCGATATCCCCTCCCGGGTGACGCCGTGATCGCCGGCAAACACGAACAGGTGTTTCCGCCGGATCTGCGGGGCCAGTGTGTTTTGAACAAGACACATCTGAACGGCCAGCTCTTCCAGCCGTCCCAGCGCACCGGGAGGCTTGGTTTTGCCGTCGATTTTTTTATTGGCCGCCTCCAGCAGCCGCCGGTCCAGTGGTTGAATATTTTCGATTATGTCGCGGCACAGGCTGCCGTCCGGCAGGCAGGCGCGACTTTCCGGCCCCTGACCGTCCGCAGTTGCGTCACTGGCTGCAGCGTTCTCAGAAGTGATAAATGTTTCCGTGAAATCGACGATATATTTAAACCCCGTGCCTGCCAGCACCGTGGCCATCAGTTCCGGCACCTGCTCCGGCAGCACAATGGCCTGAACCAGGTGCCGAACAATGGATTGCCGGTCGGCCAGAAAGTCAAGTGCAATCAGCATATTCCGGGACGTCAGGCCGTAGGACCCGCGCAGGCTGAGTTCCCGGTAATGAATAAGGTTGATCAGGTCGGTTTCGATTCTCCTGTTGCCGGCAAGTCCGCTGAAAAAACCCAAGCTCCCCCCCTTGACCAGTCTTTCCAGTCCTGCGCCCAGTGCAACCGGATCGTCGCAGGCGTTGATGACACCGTCAAATGTGTTTTCATCGGTCCTGTCAACGCAGCCAATGCCGGCGGCATTGAGAAAGGGTTCAGCATCTTTGATTTTTCGCCGACTGCGTTCAATGACCAGCGGTGTCCCGCCCACATACTGAACTGCAAGCGCGGTTAGCAGCCCCATTACGCCGCCGCCGTAAATCAATACCCGGTCACCCGCCTTGGTGTCCGTGTTTTCCAGGGCATGGAAGACGCATCCAATGGGTTCGGCAAAGCAGGCCGTGACCGTATCCACGGCATCGGGCAGCGGCAGCAGGCTGGTTTCGGGGACCGTGACGTAATGGGCAAATCCCCCGTCCCGGTGAAAGCCGGTGATCTGCATGGCGTCGCACAGGTTTTCCCGTCCCGTTCGGCAGTGTTTGCAAGTGCCGCAGCTTTGACCGGGCCACACCGCGAACCGGCGGCCGCGGTCATCGGTCACCACCATTTCATGCCCCGGCACCCGGGGCAGGGTCAGATCCCGGTGCCCCCGGTCCCACATTTTCGCATCGGTGCGGCATACGGCACAGCCCAACACCTTTACACGCACTTCGCCGGGCCCCGGTTTTTCACCATCATCGGATGACTGTATTTCCATCTGTCGTTTGCCTGTCAGTATTATTTTCATGTTAACGCCTCTTCGGTAATAGTGAGTTTCTTTATGCGGATATCCTCAATACCAAGGGATTTGAGCCATTGGCAATAGCCCTCAACGCAAATCTTCGCCGACATGGGATAAACACTGGCTTTTTCCATGCCGCATACCGTGTAATGGCCGTCTTTGATCCGGATATACCCGTCTTTGCATTTCCCGTCTTTGCATTTAATGATCAGCAATTGTGTCTGCATGTCAGTTTATCCATTGTTCCAAAGTCTTTTGCCCCTTTTCCGGGTCGTTGTTCTGGGCGGTGACCCAGGCGGAAAGGGTGTTCAGTGCATCGCCGCTTTCCAGCGCCCGGGCAGCGGTTTCCAGGCCCGTATCGATGTCCGGCACGGTTTCGGCCACATAAAAAATCAGGGCGGCGTTCAGCAGCACCGCTTCTTTTCGCAGTCCGCTGTCGCGGCCGCTGATCAGGTCAACAAACCGGCGGGTCTCGGTGGCCATGTCCGCTGCCGGACAAAGCGCTGAAGGATTCCCGCTGCCCAGCCCGTATGCTTCCGGCCGAAGGGTAAAACGTTCGATACTGCCGTCGTCCGTGAGCCGGGCGCACACGGTGGGGCCGCACACCGAGGCCTCGTCCATGCTCAAGGCCGGATCATGGTCGGGCTGATTATGGGCATGATGGACGGCCCCGTGCAGGACAATCGCTTTTTGATAGCCGATGGCCTTCATGACCCGGATTACCGGCATCACCATCTCTTTGCTGTACACTCCCCGCAGGCCGATTTTCGGAAGCGCGGGATTGGCCAGGGAGGCGGCGATGTTCAGGGTGGAGCCGAAATGGATTCGGGAAAGGATACGGCCCAGAGCCCCCGGATGCACGGTTGGGCTCATGCCGTTGAACAGCCCGATGCCGGCCGTTGCAATGCTGGCGGCCACCCGGTCCGGAGGGCAGGCCACATCCACCCCCAGCCGTTCGGCCATGTCCACCGTGCCGCAGGCCGACGTGATGGCCCGGGCCCCGTGGCGCGCCATGGGGATTCCCCGGGAGGCCGCGACAATGGCGGCAGCGGTGCTGATGTTGAAGGTTTTAAAGGTATCCATGCCCGTGCCGCTGTTTTCCACCACTGGCAGGGAAGGATCAAGGGGGACATGTACCGTGTCCTGGTAGTAAATCGCTTCCCAGGCGCCGGCGATCTCGTCGGCGGTTTCGCCCTTGGCGGCCAGGGCCGCCAGGAACGCGCCCTGCTGCACCGGCGTTGTGCCGTCGTTGAGAACGAGGGTAAAGGCCTGCTCGGCTTCCGAACGGGTGAGGTTTTCCCGCCGGATCAGGCGGGAAATGGTGTCGCCGAAGCGGCGATGGATGCTGTCATCGATTCCTGCTGCCATAAAATACCTCCTGAATGGGTTTTCAGAAGGATTTTATCCAGCAAAAATCCCGGTTCCATCAAGGCAGGCTTTCCGGCTGACGGATCAATCTACGGCCGCGCCTTCCCTTCGGCGGCCGCCTTTAAAAATTGCCTTTTGGCCCGATGTCTGCGTTACGCTCAAATTTTAATCCTCGAAATACATTCAGTATTCCTCCGGTTAAAATTTTCGCAAGCCTTGACCTCGAACCAAAATTCTAATTTTTAAAGGCAGCCGTGGTCGAAAGTGGCACAATGCGGCCATCGTCCCCGATCACGGCAATGGCTGGTGCGCGATGGATTTTCACCATCTTTCCTTTTACCCGGCATGGCACGGATACTTGTGCCCGGTACATGCCGGCACCTTGATGCAAGATTCTATATATATAACAGGACAGGTCCCTTGTCAAATTCAATGCACTGCGGGGGCTGAAGCTCGTTTTTACGCTGTGTTTTCAGCCGGTTTTCTGTTAAATTACAAATGGCCTATGGAAGATGCACTCGTAAAAAGTCAATTTTGGGACGGCAAAGTAAAAAGTTCAAGTTCGAGGAGCGCAAATCTCGAGGAATGATCTGTAGGGTCGAACCTTGTGTTCGCCCTCTGATCGGGCGAACCCAAGGTTAGC
>JAXHVL010000161.1:0-7958 GCA_034189225.1 Thermodesulfobacteriota bacterium | reverse complement strand
GGGCGAACCTTGTGTTCGCCTTCTGATCGGGCGAACACAAGGTTCGCCCCTACAGATCATTCCTCGAAAGTAAGATAGACACGCCGCATCTTGAACTTTTTACTTTGCCGTCTGCAAGCGACTTTTTACGAGACCATCAAACATGACGAAATCCGGCTACAAGACCGCATCGAATGCATTTTGAATCAGCTCGATATAATCGCCTGCACCGCCGAGGACCACCACGTCAAACCGGGCTGCGGCCCCGGATTGTTGGGCTTCTTTCATATAATACATGGCCGTGCGGGTGATTTTTTTCTGTTTGTTGCGGGTAATACTGGCCTTGGGGCTTCCGTAACTGTCTGTCAACCGGGACTTGACTTCAACAAAAACGAATACATCCCCGTCTTTGGCGATGATATCGATTTCCCCGGTTTTGGCCCGGTAGTTCCGCTGAATGATGGTGTACCCCTGCCTTTTGAGGAAATGCGTGGCGATGGTCTCGCCCTGCTTACCGTATTGCTGGCGCCGGTTCAACATTGGTATATCCACCGCACTAATTCGTTTCCATCCATATTCATTTTTCATATCACACACAGGGCCTTCGTGTAAATGCCGCCGCCTGTCATAGACCGGCAGAAGACGCGGCCCCGGGAGGGCGTTGAAAGGCCCAAAAACCTGATAGACTTAAAGGTAAATTACCTTCTAAAAATTGAAAATTATACTTGACATAAAAACACTAAAGTATTATCACTTTCGAAATTAAAAATCAAACAAGGGGATCGCCATGATACGCATTAAAGACGAACTCACCTTTATCGGAAAAAATATCAGGCAGCTTCGGCATCAGCGGGGCTGGACCATCGCCCGGCTGGCCCGGGAAATCGGCATGTCTGAAGTGCCGCTGGGCCGCATCGAACGCGGTGAAAACATGCCCTCCACCGCCGTGGTTCACCGTGTTGCCAGAATAATGGGGGTTTCGCTGGACACTTTGTTTGCCGAAGATCACCAGGTATTTTTGGCCAGTCAGATCAGCACCGCGGAAACGCCTTTTTTACCGACCCATGACCAGGACCGCTTTCCGCCCAGTGTTCTGAACGCCACGCGTGAAATCATCGATGCGGTCTCAGAACTGGAGACCATCTGCGGGGCCCAAAAGCACGCCAAGGTCCCCCTGAACATTCCCTTTGAACCCTGTACAGCCGGTCTTCAGGATCTGGCCGAACGGGTGAGAAACTACATGGGCATCGGCACCAGTATTGTTTTTGACTATATGGAGCTGTTTGAAAGTTTCGGCTTCCGGGTGGTTGTCATGCCGCTCCCCAAGGAGACCCCTTCCATCACGTTTTATGACATGGAAAACCAGAATGCATTTTTCTTTATCCGCCGGCTGACGACCCCGGAACGAAAACTTTTCCATCTGGCTTACGGTCTTGGAAGAATCCTGATAATGACGACGACGGCGGCGGGCAAAAAAGGATTTTCCGAAGCAGTGGATCCGGCCAAAGATGACGAAACGCCGGGGGCAGGGGAAAACACCGCCTCACCGGAAAGTTATGCCCAAAAGCCCCTGACCCGCCACAGGGCGGCCCGAAAATTTGCCGCCTTTTTCCTGTTGCCGGAAGCCAGCGTGCTTGCCACCGTCAATCAACTGGGCATCAAAAAGGACACGTGGACATACGAGCTGCTGCTGCGATTGAAACACCGGTTCGGCGTGTCGGCCGATGCCTTTCTCTTCCGGCTCCGGGAACTTGACCTCATCGACACCGGTCTTCATGACCGCTTCCATGAACAGATCCAGGCCTATTACAAAGAGAACAACTATGCCGAACCGGATGCCACCCGCCGGTTGCTCACGCCCAACGGCCGGGTGTGGGACATGGTGCTCATCGCCCGGCATCAGGGCGATGCACACGACCGGGTGAATGAAATCGAGGAGACCCTGAACAAATGGAAAGTGGTCAAAAAATAAACCGTCTCATTCTTCCAGGTTGAACAGCCGGCGTATCACATCCAGGTACCGGTTCTTTTCCGTGTCCGGCTTGCCCGCCATTTTTTTTAAAAACAACGTGGGATCGTGCATGATCTTGTTGACCATTGCATCTGCCATGGTGTACAGGGCCTGCCGCTCCCGGTCGGCGAGATCCGGCATGGCCCTCAGGGTCCTTTCCAGCTCCGCATCGGCAATGACGTTCATCTTTTCCCGCAGCGCCACCACCGTGGGTACCACATCAAGGCTGTCGTACCAGGTTCGAAACTTGAGGGTCGCCTGATCCACGATGCGTTCGGCCTTCACCGCCTCCCGCCTGCGCTGCTTCAGGTTTTCATCCACAACGGATTTCAGATCATCAATATCGTATACATAGGCGTTTTCAATACGGTTCACCGCGGCATCGATATCCCGCGGGACGGCAATGTCGATGAAAAACACGGGACTGTTGCGCCGGCTCCGCATCACGGCCTTAACCTGCTGCTTTGTAATCACTACCTCCGGAGCGCCCGTGGAACTGATCACAATATCGGCGAACTGAAGGGTGTCCCCGATCTCCTTAAAGGAAACCGCTTTACCGTTGAACCGCTCGGCAAGGGCCACAGCCCGTTCAAAGGTCCGGTTTGCCACGTAAACCTCGCCCACCCGGTGACTGACCAGATGTTCCACAGCAAGCTCGGCCATCTCACCGGCCCCCACCAGCAATACCCGCCTGCCGGCAAGGTCTCCGAAAATCTTCCGCCCCAGTTCGATGGCGGCATAACTTACGGAAACAGCGCTGGCTCCGATACCGGTTTCGCTCCGCACCCGTTTGGCAACAAAAAAGGTACGATGAATCAGCCGGTTCAGAATAACACCCGCCGTCTTCTTGTTAACGGCCTGCCGGTAGGCCTCCTTGACCTGGCCGAAAATCTGGGGCTCACCCACCATCATGGAATCCAGCCCCGAGGCCACGCGAAAAATGTGTCGCACCGCCTCGTCCCCATTATACCGGTACAGGCAGTTTTCAAATGCATCCCCGGAAATGGTCTTGAAATCACAGATGAATTGTTTAATTGCCGCCACGGCCGGCCCGGGGGTCTTGGTGGTAAACAGCACTTCCACCCGGTTGCACGTGGAAAACAGCATCACTTCATTGACCGGGGCTTCGATGATCAGCGATTCCAGGGCCTCCGGCACTTCGTCCGGGGAAAAAGAGAGCTTCTCACGGATTTCAACCGGCGCGGTCTCATGATTCACCCCTACCAGGAGGATGGCTTCGCGTGTGTCTGTTTCTATCGTATCGGTTTTCATGCCTGTCAAACCGTCTCTATTGCATGCTGGTGAAAATGCCATGGTGCCCTTCGAGAAAAAAATTAACCCCCAGAAAGGTAAACAACAACAAACAAAATCCAATGATCGCCATGATGGCGGCGCGGCGCCCCCGCCATCCAACGACAAGTCGCTGATGAAGAAGGGCGGCATATACCAGCCACGTAAGTCCGGACCACACCTCCTTGGGGTCCCATGCCCAGAACCGGCCCCACACCATTCGGGCATAGACGATACCGGTGATCAATCCCAGCGTCAGCATGGTAAAGCCCACCACAAGACAGGCATAGCCGGCCGCATCCAGGCGTTCCAGAGACGGCAGCCGCCTGAAAAAAAAACCGCGTTTTTTGTTTTTAATAGCGGCTTCCTGTATCAGGTAAAACGCCCCCACGCCACCGGCAAGGGCAAACGCGGCCTCACCGAAAAAAACCGTCACAATGTGGGCAATCAGCCAGAAGCTATTTTTCAGGTCCTTTAGCTGCATATCCGTCTGCCCGCCCGATGCGGTGATGTGCATTGTGTCGGGCAGCAGGGTTGCGAAAAGCATGATGATCAAAACCAGCGGGGCCACATAAATTCCGAAAAACTTCAGGTCTAGTTTTTTGTGCAGCAGAACAAACACCCCGGCCACGCACCAGGCCGCCATAAACAGGGTCTGCGATAGAGAAAACCCCGGCATATGCCCGAGCATGGAGACCTTCATCCCCATGAAAATCGTATGAAACGCAAAACCGGCCGCAAACAGCCAATACCCGTATTTGTAAAAATATTCCTTCTGCACAAACAGATAGGCAAAATAGGCACCGGTGCTCAACATGTAAACAAAAACGGCAATTACCGCAGCTGTACTGGTCATTCAGGGGCTCCACTTTTTTCGTTAGTGCCCATCCATAAATTGCTATTTTGCCCGATTTCTGCATCAGGCTCAAATTTTAATCCTCAAAATACACAAAGTATTCCTCCGGTTAAAATTTTCGCCTTCCTTGAACTCAACCAAAATATCTAATTTCTGGACGGACACTCGTTAATCCGTTGCACGGCTTCCAGGGGGCTTGGCCGTGGGTGCTTGCAATTAAAGAAATTCCCTGGAGCCCCGCAATGGTGTATATCCCTCTCCGTCATTCCAGATCAACCCCGAGTTCCGCCAGGGTGAACCCGCTGCCCAGAACTTCGGTCAGAAGGGCATCGATTTGCGCGATTTCCCGCTTGCCGATCATGTCCAGCAGGCCACCGGTGATGATGCGTTGAAACAGCGGCTTATGGGCTTCCGGCGCATGGGTTTCGCCCAGCAGTTTGCCGCGGATCACTCCCATGAGGTCCAGAAACACGCCATATTCCTGACCGAACTGCGTTTCCATCTGTTTGCGCATGTGCTTGGCAAAAGCCGGGCTTTTACCGGCGGTGGAGATGGTCACCTGAAAATCCCCCCGCTGAATCACTGACGGCAGGATAAAATTGCAGGCTTCCGGAAAATCAGCGATATTGCACAGAATATTACGTTCATCGGCATCGCTCTTGATTTTCCGGTTCAGCCGGGCGTCGTTGGTGGCGCCGATGATCAGAAACACGTCATCGGCATCGGTGGCGTCATACCCCCGGCGCGCCAGTGTGATCCGGCCGTTTTCCGCCATGGTCGCAAGGGTTTCGGTGACCGTCGGCGCCACAACGCTCACGGATCCGCTATACGCCAGAAGCGATTCCACCTTTCGTGTGGCCACACTCCCACCGCCCACCACCAAGCATTGCTTGTCCCTTATATCAAGACATACGGGGTAATATTTCATTTTTCTTTCATTCCTGTCAAATCGATGCGCATAAGGTCCGTTGCCAGACGCAACTTACCACTGTAAGCCCTGCGGCATTCTTTTGCAATATCCACCTTCTCACAGTCCGGATAAAAATGGGTGAGCACCAGTTCACCGACATTGGCTTTTTCCGCTATTTCCCCGGCCAGGCAAGGCGTTAAATGCCCGGGCACCTTCATGGCATCCGGCATCGCAGCCTCACATACCAGCAGATCCGCATCACGGGCAAGCGACACCAGATTCTTATCCATATCCGTATCCCCTGAATATACCATTGATCGCCCGCCCGAGGAAAGCCGAAACCCGATACTTTCCGGCCGGTGGGTCATGGGCATGGTGGAGATAGAAAAATCGCCGGCATCGAAACCGTCCGACCCGGCTACGTCAAACTCCCGTATCGATAACAGACCTTCCTCAAGAACGAGCCAGTCCCCGTAAACATGTTTCAGCCCCTCGTAAAAACCCGAAAAGCCGCCCCCCCCGCCCATCACCAGGGGAAATGTTCGCTGCGGCGGCATTGCATATTTGTTGGCAAACAAAAACGCGGCCATCTCACCGGTGTGGTCCGGGTGAAAATGGCTGAAAAAAACGTGGGAAAGCTCAAAGATGGTAATTCCCGCCGCCAGCAGCCGATGCATGGTCCCCGGCCCGCAATCAAACAGGACCTTGCTGTCCGTTGTCTCCACCACCAGGGAACACGCGCTTCTGGCAAGAGACGGCACACAGGTACCGGACCCGAGAATGGTAACGCTGAACTGAGGGGCATCTGGCATAGAACACACTGCCATCGTTCAAATATTGATAGGTTTGAATACAATCGTTACAACCCTATCATACTGAAAAAGAAATGCAACCAGTGGCCGACCTGCTGACCATCGCCATGGGCGTGGCCATCAACAAGCAAGTCCTTGAATTAAATGGACTGATAAAAGAATATTGCGATTCTCCGGAACACTTGAAAATAAACCGAAAACCACCATCATTCCACCGCCTCGAACAGGCGGTGGATTTTCTTCCGGGCCGCCACCAGACCGGCAGCGGCACCGGGATAATCCGGCGCCAGCGTCAGTACATTTGAAAACGCATTGATCGCCTTTTTATATTCCCCGTTCCGATAAAACGCCCGGCCCAGCAGGTAATGGGCTTTGGGGCTGCTCTGCGCACCGGCGGTCAGCTTCAACAATACCGGAATCGCTTTTTTCGGTTCGCCGGTTTGCAGATATGCCCTGCCCAGCTGGTGCAGGACCCGAAGGGACCGGGGCTGACATTCCAACGCCTTTTTAAAATAGGGAATGGCCTTTTCCGGTGCATCGCCCATGAGATACATGCCCATATTGTGATATGCCAAATAGTTGCAGGGCGCATGCTTGACAGCTTCCTTAAATTGCCGGTAGGCGTCTTTGTCTTTTTTACCGGTACTGCCGAAAAGGACACCGAGATTATTGTGGGCCATGGAACAGGCGGGATTTTTGACAATGGTGTCCAGCCAGAGAGCCCGGGGGCTTTCGTATTTATCCTGTTCATGCCAGGTTCTTGCGGCGAGGCCCGCCAACAGGATCATGGCCAGCACCATCACCCCTGCTTTGCCGATAGCGGCCCCCGCACGCCGGAACACCCATGCCGCACCCGCGGCAAAAAGCGCAATCATGGCCGGGGTGGCATGATATTGAAAATGATCCGCCACAAACGAATATTTCATGGGAAAAAAATTCACAAACCCCAGGGCCGGGGAAAGCAGGACGATAAAACAGACACCCCCGGTCAAAACACCCCGCCCCGTTTTCCGTCGCGCGTACCACAACCCCGCCATCACGGCAATCAGCGCAAACGGGTATAAATACTGCCACCAGGCCCCCGCATCGATATGCCATCGCGGATAAATAAAAATCAAAGGATGGGGATAAGCCAGCTTGCCGATATAAAACCACACCGCCCGGCCGGCGATCAGGCAGCGCTCGATAAGCGACAGGTCCCAGGACGCTCCCCGCGCCCCCACGAAACCGATTTCCATGGCCGCGGTATGATATCCAGCCGCCGCTCCTATGGCCAGAAACGGCACCATCAGCAGTGCATCATTCCATGTGAGGCGTCCACGTTTCCACCACATCACCGCCAGTATCACCACCGGAATGGTGGCGGTAACCGATTTGCTCAACAGGGCCGCGGTCAAAACAAGGAGGGCCAGCCCGTAAAGCCCCCACCGTCGAACAGCACTGCCGCGGCCATCAGCTTTTATCACCAGAAACCGGCAATAAACTAGCAGGGTCGCCAGGCCGAAAAACAGAGAAAGCACGTTCTTGCGCTCGGAAATCCAGCTAACGGATTCCACCTGGACGGGATGCAGGGCGAATACAGCCGCGGCAAACCACGCCCAGGGCACCCCCAGCCGCATCAACAGCTGCCACAGCAGCACGGCATTGGCGGCATGAAGCAGGATATTGTCCAGGTGATAGATAAAAGGATCGTCACCGGATATTTTATACTCCATCCAGAACGTGGTGAATACCATGGGATAATACTGGGGGGTGGCGCCCGGAGCGGTCCAGATTTTTTTCAGCCCGCCCGGCACCTTCAGCACACGGTTTTCCGTCACATAATAATCGTCATCCCATATGAAACCGCAATGCAGGGAAGGCATGTAAACCGCCATTACCGCAACAATCAGCACACCGGCCAGTATCAGGTTTTTTGCACTCATGATTGCTTCCCATCCACACCCGGGAGCGGGGGATTGGTTCCAACTACCATCCACCGCTCAGGATCACTGGCGCGAAGAATGAGCGTCCAGTGCATCCGTTTGTTGGGATTTTCTTTCTTCGGGATCGAAATCGCTATCGGGATCGAAATCGACGCTGTAGGCCGCTTGATCCTCT
>JAXHVL010000160.1:0-9555 GCA_034189225.1 Thermodesulfobacteriota bacterium | reverse complement strand
TTGACCCGTATTCTTTGTTGCATCAAAGGTCATATATCCTGATATGCTCCCTTTGATGCGCCTTGAATACGAATCAAAATCCGGCGCAATTCAGGTATATTGGTTTTTTTCGCATCCCTTAGATGTAAAATGACTCACCACAGCTTCGTGCTCTGCGCCCTGCAGTTGCGCCCTTAGACGTGCCAAAGATCCGGCTCAACCATGGCATGAAAACCCCCGCCCTAATTTATTTATTTGAAAAACACTGAAGATGTGATATACATTTAATCGAGCGTTTTTCTGGTTTGTGGCAGAAAAAGTGCAAGCTCTTCCAGATCGTTTGCGGGCGTGCGGGAAACCTCTTCTGAAAAAGTGGAGTGCAGCAAGGTGGTGGAACCGGATGATGCGGGACGGCGGTACAGACGGATTGCCCGATTTATGAATCAAAAACAATGGAAACACGGCTGAGCGCTGAAGATCAATATGGCTGTTTTTAATATTAATAAACGCGAAATCGAGTGTAAAATCGTCTACTATGGGCCGGGCCGGGGCGGTAAAACCACGAATCTTGAATATATTTTCAAGGCTTATAAAAAGCAGGTAAAGGGGGAAATGGTATCCATTGATACGGAAGGCGACCGGACCCTCTTTTTTGATTTTCTCCCCATGGACCTGGGACAGATCAAGGGCTGTGATGTCCGGGTACAGCTGTTTACCGTTCCGGGGCAGGTGCAGTACAGTTCCACCCGGAAACTGGTTTTAAAGGGCGTTGACGGGGTGGTGTTCGTGGCGGACTCCATGGAGGTCAGGCGTGAAAAAAACATGCTTTCACTGAAAGACCTTCAGAAAAATTTAAAAGAATACAATACTAGCATTTTCAAACTGCCGCTTGTCCTTCAATACAACAAACGAGATCTGGCCGATGACGGCATACCGATCATGGAAACGGCGCAGATGGAAAAAGACCTGAACCGTCAACTGAAAGTCCCGTCATTCGAGGGCAGTGCGGTCAACGGCATGGGAGTGGGTCCGTCCCTGCAGGCCTGTCTGCGCTTAACCCTTCAATCCCTGCAAAAACAGCTGAAGTGGGCGAACCAATAGGTTATCGGTCATGATGGACAAGGTGGTTTTCACAGGTGATCTTGAATTTCTCAATCTCGGCGACCTTATTCAGCTCATCGGCTCAAACGGCAGTACCGGCATTCTTCGAATTTTAAGCAAATACGTGGAAGCGCCGGGACTGATTTATTTCAAGGAGGGAAATCCCGTTGAAGCCTCGAAAGGGGCGGAAACCGGTCTGGATGTGCTGTATTCTCTTTTTGGATGGACCGAGGGCGAATTTGAATTCAGCACCGAGCCGGTGAACCTGAATGGCTCCATTAAAAAAAGCCGCATGGAGATTATTCTGGAAGGGCTTAGACTGCTTGATGACGGTAAGATCGAACGCAAGGGCGCCGTTGTCTTTGACACTGAGCCGGAGCATGCGAACGATGCCGAAAAACTGCCGTTGATTAAAGGCCCCTTGATCGACTACATGGATGTGGTTGCAGAGGAGGACTTTCACGAGGGACAGACCATCGTCAACCAGGGCCGTCACGGCACCTGGATGTGGGTGATTCTTGAGGGTGAGGTCAATATCTGCAAAGAGGTCTCCGGCGAGATGGTACCCATCCTCAAGGTCGGGGCCGGGTCCTTTATCGGCAGCATGGCGGCTTTTTCACAGCAGGATGAGGTGAGAAGTGCCACGGCGATCGCCGCAGATCGCGTTCAGCTCGGTGTGCTGGACCGGCAGCGGCTTACCCATGAATACAGTTGCCTGTCCTATGATTTCAGAAATATTATATTGAGCCTTGACAAGCGATTGAAACAGGTCACTCGGCTGGCGGCTACCTACCGTTTGGACCGTCATAAATTGAAAGATGTCACCCGTGGCAAAATGCCGATAATACGGGAGGGGGATTCACAGAACCCGCTGTTGTCGATTAGAGAGGGGAATGCATTTATCGTCCGGTCACTGCCAGAGGGTGACCTGGTGCTGGCCAAGCTTGAAAAAAAGGATTTTGTGGGCAATATCCCGTTTCTCAATATCGGCCATGAACCTGACTCCGCGGCGGTCTTCGGCACGGATGATCTGAACATGAAGGCGCTTCAACTGGAAATGCTGGAAGAGGAGTACAACCGCCTGTCCTGTACCATGAAAAACATGATCGACAACTGTGCTGCGTTTATCTCCGCCACAACGAGCATTCTAAACAGTTTACAGGTGGATTGACAAAAAAAAGGCAGGTGAATCATCATGACATTGAAAAAACGGCGGTATGACAGGATCGATTCTCTTAATCTCTTGTCCTATGCGTGTATAGACGATGAGGGGACTGTTGTTTCACAGGGCATGGGCAGGACATTGAATGTGAGTGAGGGTGGCATAATGCTTGAGACCTATGAGCTCATCCCCACATCCCAAATCCTGCTGACCATCGGCTTCAAGGACGATATGACGGATGTCACCGGCAAGGTGGCGTATACCAAAACCGGGGACAACAACCGTATCCACTCGGGCATTGAGTTTGTCCAGACGGATGAAATAGCCGGTGGGGTAATCAAGCGATACATCGAGGCCTTTAGCCGGCACACAAATGAAGGATAGTGATACGGGTTGCAAGTTTTGCATTGCCGGCTGTAACGGATTTTATGCGTTTGCCGTGTGTCTGAAAAAAACAATCGTTTAAACAATTCAGGATAAGGTGACCCATGGAAAAGGCAGTTTATCAGACAGATTTCTCGGAATTGAATTTATTGAAACGCGGGAAAGTCCGCGATATTTATGATTTTGATGACAGGTTGCTGATTGTGGCCACGGACCGGTTATCGGCATTTGATGTGGTGATGCCGGACCCCATTCCCGGCAAGGGCAAAGTGCTGACCCGGATTTCCCTGTTCTGGTTCGATGCCATGGCGGATATCATTGACAATCATGTCATTACCGCTGATGTGGCCGAATACCCGGAGTCCTGCCGGCAGTATGCCGACGATCTCGCCGGCAGAAGCATGCTGGTAAAAAAGACTGATCCGCTGGCCATTGAATGCGTGGTCAGGGGATATATCTCCGGTTCGGGTTGGGCCTCTTACCAGAAAGATCAGACGGTTTGCGGCATTCAATTGCCGCCGGGGCTGAAAGAATCGGACCGCCTGCCAGAGCCGCTGTTTACGCCTTCCACCAAGGCGGAAGCCGGTGAGCATGATATCAATATTTCGTTTGAAGATGCCGTTAAGATCACCGGTCGGGATACGGCGGAAAAAGCGCGGGACCTCAGCCTGGCGATCTATCAGAAAGGCGTTGAAATGGCCGAGAACCGGGGGATTATCATCGCCGATACCAAGTTTGAATTCGGCATGGCGGGCAGCGAACTCATCCTGATTGACGAGGTTCTCACACCGGATTCCTCCCGGTTCTGGCCCCGGGAAACCTATGCACCCGGCGGTCCCCAGCAGAGTTTCGACAAACAGTATGTGCGCGATTATCTCCTTTGCCTTGACTGGAATAAAACCCCGCCCGCCCCGTCCCTGCCGGATGAGGTCATTGACAATACCCGGGACAAATACAATGAAGCATTGCGACTGCTGACCGGATGATGAGGACATTCCATGATGCAGGTTTCTGAGAGCACAATTCCCCTGTCAGCCCTCGATGCGGCGGATAATCGTTTTCGTGTTTCAACCACGGCCGACAAGGATGATGCGGCCCTGAACCGGTCGATCGCCGAAGTCGGATTGCTTGCTCCGCCGCTGGTAAGACCCGGTAACGGCCAGGGTTTTCAGATGGTGACTGGTTTTCGGCGTTTGGCCGTTATGCGCATGCACGGGCATGACGCAATACCCTGCCGGGTGCTGGACGCCGGAACGGATGATCTGAGCTGCCTTCGTATGGCCGTAGCGGATAATGCGGCCCAGCGGCCGCTCAACCTTGTGGAGCAGGCAAGGGCGGTGCGGAAGCTGGCCGGTTTTTTTGAATCTTCTTCAAAACTGGCCGTTGCCCTGGATGCGCTGGGCCTGCCCGCTGGTGCCACAGTCGCGAAAAAACTCCAGGCCGTTGAAACCCTTCCGGCGTTGGTGCAGGACGCCGTTGCCAGGGAGGAAATCCCGCTTGCGGTGGCGGTGGACCTGGCCAGGCTCGATGACGCAACCGCTGCCGCGCTGGGGGCGGTATTCACCTCCCTGCGACTGGGGGTAAACAAGCAGCGGGAAGTGTTTACCATGGTCCGCGAGATCGGGGCCCGGGAAAAACGTTCCATGCTGGCAGTGCTTCAGTCACAGGAGATTAGGGATATCCTTGGCGACCCGGAAACGGACCGGGGCCGCAAAGCGGCCCGGCTGCGGGAGACCCTGACAAAATGGCGGTTTCCGACAATTTCCCGGACCCGTGAGGCGTTTAACACCGCTGTTCGGGAAATGAAACTGGGCAAAAATGTTGATCTTCATCCCCCCAAGGACTTCGAAAGCATCCACTATACCCTTCAGTTTCGCTTTAAATGCATGGCCGAGCTTGAAGCCCACAAGACCGACGTGGACAAAATACTTGCCAGCGAATCCCTGAGGCGGCTTATGGATGGGAAGTAAATTTGTTGTTCTGATATGTGGAGGTCTAGCACGCAATCCTTTGCGGCTTATGTTCCACCGGACGCCTTCAGCCATTCTTCCAGTTTTTTGAGGCCTTCCTCAATGGTATGTTCGGGCTGAAAACCCAGGTCCCGCCTGGCCGCCCTGATATCGAACCAATGGGCCGTCGCCAGCTCTTTTGCCACAAACCGGGTCATGGGCGGTTCTTTTTTAATGCCCAGGGCCGTATAAGCGCCTTCCAGCACAGCGCCCGCCAGCCAGACGAATCCGGCCGGCAGGGTCCGGGTTGTCGGCGGAAGCCCGGCGGCGGCCAGAATTCCGTTGAGCATGTCAATCATGTACACCGGTTCGCCCTGGCTGATGAAGTAGATGTTGCCGGACAGAGAAGGGTTTTCAGCCAGCCGGTCCGCGGCAAGAACATGGGCGGAGGCAGCATCGTCGATATAGATGGTATCCACCAGCTTGTCGGTTTTCCCCACCCGGGCCAGTTTCTTTGCCCGTTCAATTACCCGCGGCACCAGGTGCGGGTCTCCCGGCCCCCATATCAGGTGCGGGCGCAGAATCACGGCCTTTATTCTGCCGCTGTAGGCCGCCGCTTTCACGTATTGTTCGGCCATGGCCTTGGTTTTTGTGTAATGCGTATGGAAGACCGCCGGATAGGGGTGGGATTCGTCGATGCCCTCCATGTCGTTGCCGTCGAAGATCACGCTGGGTGAACTGGTGTGCACGAGCGCGGGAATGCCGATCTCCGCGCAGGCAGCCACCACGTTTTTCGTCCCCTGGACATTGGGGCCGTGATAATCCGCGTATTTTCCCCATACCCCGGCTTTTGCCGCCGCATGAATGACGGCATCCACGCCCCGGCAGGCCGTCATCACCGTTTTCGCATTGCTGATATTCCCCTGAACCTGTTCTACATCCAGTTCTGCCAGTTCCGGATAGGTGTTCCGGGAAAGGCTGCGCACTGTGTCGCCCCGCTGCACCAGCTGCCGGACAATGGCGGCACCCAGAAATCCGCCGCCGCCGGTGACCAGTATTGTTCTGGCCGGTATTGTTCCGGATTGACCATTCGTCATTTCAGCTTCTTCTCCGCCCAGGCGGTGAGTTTCTCGCGGAATATCTTGGCGTTGTGTCGGATATCCACTGGAAATCGTTTATGAAACAGCACGGTCTCTATGTCCTTGGTGAGTTCGTGGGTTTTGGCCAGCTCCAGGAGTTCCGATGCCAGTTCTTTTCTGTCGATATCTTTTTCGTTGGTGGTTTCAATACAGATTACCGGTTTCCGGTGGCCGGGGTCACCCAACCCCACCAGCGCGCTGCGAGCCACATGGGGATGATTGTTGAAAACCGCCTCACAGGGAATGGTAAAGAGGGTCTTGTCTTCGCATACCACCCGGTGGCTCTTGCGGCCGCAGAACCAGAACCGGCCCTGCTGGTCCATCCAGGCCAGGTCGCCCATGCGGTGCCAGAACCCGTCGTCGTCCATAATCTTGGTGGCGGCGGTATCCTCGGGCCGGTTGTAATAGGACCGGGTGACCAGACCCCCCTTGACCACGATTTCCCCCACATCCCCCGGCGGCACCAGAAGGTCCTCCGACCATTGCTCGATGGGGTCATCCGATATCCGGATCAGCCGGGCCGATATGCCGTCCAGGGACCGGCCGATGCAGTTGCCGAACCCCTGCTCGCTCATGCGCTTGGTGTCGGCCAGGATCTCCCGGCTGCCAATGGAGATTACCGGCACGGCCTCGGATGCGCCGTAAGGGGTGTGAATTTCGCTATATCCTTCAAGGGCATGGGAAAACTGTTCGATGTTTTCGGGATGCACCGGCGCCCCGGCCGATACCACTCGCCGCAGGGACGGCAGTGTTACATTCCGCTTGACGCAATAGCTTCCAACCCGTTTCAGCAGGGCCGGCGAGGCGAACATGTTGGTCACCCCGTGGTTGGTGACCCCTTCAATGATTTTTTTCGGGTCCACAAATGCCGGCTTGGTGGGGTCCATGTCCGGAATCACGGCGGTCATGCCCAGGGCCGGATCAAACAGGGCAAACAGCGGAAAGGTGGGCAGATCGATTTCATCCAGTGCGATCTGAAAATGGTCCTGGATATGCTGAATCTGGGCGTCAAACATGCCGTGGGTGTAGATCACCCCTTTTGCCGGGCCGGTACTGCCGGTGGTAAAGAGAACAGCCGCGGTTTCATCAGCCATGGTGTCGGCCATCCTGTGGGCGGTGGAGCCGGCGGCCCGGATATCCTCCAGGGTGCTTCCTCCCCAGAACCAGCGTTTGCCCACGGTCACCCAGGTTTCCACGGTTTTGAAAAATTCGGTGTACACCTTGCGCACAATATGGGCCAGGGGAATGCCGATAAACGCCTGGGGTTCGGTCTCGGCAAAACAGCTGACCATGCGCTTGATCCCCATGCCAGGGTCCACCACCACCGGTACGATGCCGGCCTTGAACAGGCCGAAAACCAGGGAAAAGAAATCCAGGCTGGGCCGCACCATCAGGATGGTCCGGGTGCCCCTTGTGATGCCCGCCTTTTCCAGACCGTCGGCGATTTTCGAGGAATCGGCATCCAGCTGGGCAAAGGTGAAATGGGCGTAGGTGGCCCGGCCGCCATGATCCCTGCCGTGGGGGGCGATGACGGCCTTTTTGTACGGCTGGGTACGCGCCATTTCCCGCATGCGAGCGGCGATGTTGATGATTCTGTCCTTATCGGCGTGTTCGACCATTCTCTTCCTTGCTGTTTATAAACGTTTCAATACGGTCGCCCACCGCTTCGGGTGCATCCTCCAATAGAAAGTGGCCGGCGTTTTCAAATTCGTGGCATTCGGCTGCCGGAAACCGGCGTTGCCATTCCAGCAAATAGGACCGGTCAAACACGAAGTCGTGCATGCCCCAGCAGATCAGCATGGGATAATCGGAAAGGATGTGAAGGTTGTCCTCCAGATACTGTCCCATATCGTAGCTGGGGTCCTCTGGGGACAGGGCGATGTCCTGCACAAATTTCAGAGTGGCGATCCGGTTGTTCCAGCTGTTGTAAGGCGCGATAAGTCCGGCCTTCACGTCCCTGGAAAGCCGCGTGCGCGGGGCCATGTAAAGGGCGGCCCGGCAGAAAAGGTTGCCTCCCAGTATTGCCGGAACCGCGAAGGGCGTCAGATGGCGGAGAAGTCTCAACCGCAGCGGCATGGGTTTGCCGGCCGGCTTCAGAAAGGCGGCGGTGTTGGTGATCACCATCCGCCGGACCCGTTCGGGGTTGCGCAGGGCATAGGCGCATCCGATGAACCCGCCCCAGTCATGGACGATGAGGGTTATCCTGTTGATATCCAGCTGCCGGATAAAGGCTTCCAGGTCAGCCACCCGGTCCTTGAGCCGGTATCCGTATGCAGATGGCCGGGGTTTTTCCGAAAGCCCGCACCCGATATGGTCGGGGCAGAGCACCCGGTAGTTCGGGGCAAACCGTTTGATCAATTGCCGGTAATAAAATGACCAGGTGGGGTTGCCGTGGAGCATGAGCAACGGCTCGCCTTGTCCCTCGTCGACATAGTGATACTGAAATCCGTTGACGTTCATATAGTTCGACTTGAAGGGATAGAGATGGGCAAAGCGGCTCATGTCGATTTTTTTTAGTATCACCATTGGACCCCCAGCATGAGGCAGTTAAGCCCGCTGCCGATGCCAAGGAACCCCACGATGTCGCCGGGTACCAGGAATTCCCGCTCGTCGGCAATGGCCGCGGTCATGGGCAACGATACCGTGCCCATGTTGGCGAGGTACGGGTAAGTGGGAAAATCCTTTTCCGGCGCAATACCGATGGATTTGAGAATGGCCTTCTGGTTGGCTTCCCCCACCTGGTGACAGATGACTTTGTCCGGCTGGTCTGCGGTCAGTGCCAGTTCCGTTTTAAAGGCATTAAAAGTATCGCCCCCGAGGATGACGCCGTTTTTCAGGACCCCTACTGAGTCGGTTTCCATTTTATAATGTCCGCCGACACCGGTATCCGGCCCCCAGATGCACAGGCGGTGGTGCTCCGATGCATTCCGGATAACCCCGCCCAGAAGCTTATGGCGTGGGTAATCGGCTGCCGGCACACGGTCGCCGGTAAGGATAACGGCCACCGCCCCCGATCCGCCGGTCAGAACGGCCATGCATTTTTTAAAGGATTCAATGTCCTGCTCCCGGTTCATCCGGTCGATGGTCAGTTCCACGATCCGGCGGGCGGATTCGCAGGCCACCACCATCCCCGCTTTTATCTGGCCCAGCTCAATGGCATTGGCCACATCAATGATGCCGGTCATAGTCCCCAGGCAGGCGTTGGAAATATCATAGATAACGGTCTGCTGATTCAATCCCAGGCCGTCTGCCACCGCGCAGGCGGTAGCGGGCTCCAGGTTATCCCGGCATACGCCGCAGTATACGATCATGCCGATATCGTCCGGCGCCACCGCTGAGGTGGACAGGGCTTTTTCCCCCGCCTTTATGGTCCCCGTATACATGGGCTCACCGGGATTCCAGAAACGGCGCTCCCGGATGCCGGTCAAAGATTGCAGCTGTCCCTTGCGGATGTTGACGGCATTATAGAAGGGCGAAAGCCGGTCTTCCAGCTCCGCCGATGTCACCACATTGGGCGCCAGTTCATACCCGAAACTGTCGATATACACGCTTTGGTATCGCATATGCCGCTTTCTGTTATAGTCTTTTCGGTAGATTCCCGGTTAACGCTATACTGTATGACCTATGATTGTCAAGCGTCAGGGCGTTCTTTTCTTTGGGAAGAGGAATGATGTCAATTTTTAATGGAAGCCTGAAGGCTTCCGCTACATGGGCCTTGGCATTTATCGAAGCAGGGGGCGTTTGCCGGGATTGGGGTATTTATCGAAGCCGGGGTGATTACCGTGGCCGGGGGGATTACCGTGGCCGGGGGGATTACCGTGGCCGGGGGGATTACCGTGGC
>JAXHVL010000016.1:0-36392 GCA_034189225.1 Thermodesulfobacteriota bacterium | reverse complement strand
CGAACCTTGTGTTCGCCCGATCAGAGGGCGAACACAAGGTTCGCCCCTACAGACCATTCCTCGAGAGTAAGATAGACACGCCGCATCTTGAACTTTTTACTTTGCCGTCCCAAAGTGACTTTTTACGGGACCATCAAGGAAGGCGAAAATTTTAATCGGCATCGACCTCGTCGCCAATCTCCTGGGCGCAATTACCAGCACGGTGTATCTTTTTGCCGTAACAGAATTTTAACATGGGGCCGGTTTAATAGATGAGCGTCAGTCCCATCATGATCTGTTTACTGGTATAGGCATACCGGGATAAATTTGAATCATTATCCGTATGACGATACTCGCCGAACAGGTCCAGACGATCTGTGAGCCTGTATTCACCACGAACCGATGCGCTCCATCGGTCGTCCCGGCGCTCTTCAACCCTCATTGAGCCGTCGATATTGACCTGGCGATTGGCGTCCGGGTACATGCTTGTGCGGAACGAACCGTTCGTCAGGAGGCGCCATTGCCGTGAAATACGCCAATCGAATTCAGCATTGATTTCAGCACGAAAGGGCGAATAACTGAAAAATTCATCTGCTGTCTGTAAATCTTCCCGGTCATTGTATTCGAATTCACAGCCCGCAGTAACCCATCCCACCGGTATCCGCCGTGAAACCTCAGCCCCTGCCCTGTCCCGCCAGCCGGTTAGATAGGCATACGTGTCATGTGCCTCGATGCGGTACAGTGTGTTATGGGCCCGAAACCGGTAGTTCTCTGCAATATCACGCGCCAGTGACAGTTCCAAGGCAGGGGTTGTGGCATAGTGGCCATCGTCGTCGAATTCGGCGTCCACTACGATTCCCGCCCGGGTCTGCCACCGGCCGTATCGCCTGTTCCGGCTGATATCGGCAAACAGCACAGCGGCATTATAGTCCGTTTCATCCGCATACCCGCGGGCGTAAACGCCAATGTCCAACCGGGTGCCGTTATTCCAGTCCCCCGCCAGACACCCGCCGCCTGCGGCATAAAACTCGGCAAACCCGTCCCCTTCTTCGTCCGTATCTTCAAGGCCGTCATCCGGCGCCAGGACCGCATTGTCGTCATATCCCGCCCCCGTGGAAACAATGCCATACCACAGCTTTTCATCAGCCGTCATTCCGGTATCAGTTAACAGGGCGGCCCGCTTCCGAGTGGCAAGCACAGCCAGGCGGGCGTTTTCCGCCTTTTCACCGGCCGCTTCATAATAATCAGCTGCCTTATCCAGCCGGCCCTGGGCTTCGGCCACCAGCCCGAGATTATACAGTGCCAGGGGCTCCCATTCCGGGTTCCCGGTAAGCCGCAGGAAAGCATCCGTTGCCTGATCGTATTGCCTGGTTTTATAAAAACAGACGCCGATATTATAATACAGACCCGGCGTCTGAGTGCCCTGCGCCCGCGCCTGCTGAAAGCAGGCCAGCGCCTTTTCATAATTTCCCTCTTTAAATTCCTTAATGCCTCTCTGATACGGTGTCGAATCATCGGCAAAGACAGGTGACAACGCCAGCAGAAGCAGCATCAACAGCAGGAACAGCTTTCGGGTATTCAACGGCAGCATCATATGCGGCTACCTGTTGCCGCCGGATTGCCGGTGTTGCTGAAGCCGGTCCTGTTGTGCCGCAGGGTCGCCGGTCTGGTCGTGCAGCTGATCCCTCACCTGATCTCTTATTTGATCACTGACCTGATCACTGACCTGGTCTCTCATCTGGTCTCTCATCTGGTCCCGGAGATGATCGCGATCCCCGGCCTGATCCGTGGCACCACCATGGCGGGCATCCCGTGCCCGTTCCCGGTGCATTCCCCGCTCACGCCTCTGCGTCCGATCGGCCGTATCCTGGCCCTGCTGAGCGTTTTCAACGCCTGTTTGAGCAGCATTTGCCGGCAACCCGATCTGATTCACGATATCCTCGGGTCTCTGGTTTTCATCCACCACCGTCATGGTATCCTGTCCGTCGTTTCTTGCGCCCTGAGCAAACGAAGAACCACAAAGCGCAACACCCACCAACACCGCAAAAGCGGCTGTTAATATTTTCCTGTGTGCCATCTCGACCTCCATATAGATTAAGTTTGTTCAACCCCATTGGCTTCCGACAGAACCTGAATGGAAACCGCTGTTTCAGTTCCGTCATAAGCGTACCGTACATTGACGTTGCCGCCCGGCCTGTCCCGCAGCAGAATGGGAATCGCCAGAACGTTTTTACCCTGTTGTATATCGGTTTGCCATTGAAGCCGTTCCTGTCCCGGATACCCCCTCACCGCCACATCGCCCGCAAGCGCAATATCCAGTGTTGCCGCCGATCTCGGGGCAACGGCCTCTATCACGATGTGAACCGTTTTTTCGCCGCCCACGGGCATCACCACGCTTATCACGGCCGCCCCCGGATTCACGAAAAACGTCATCAGCGATACGCCAACCGCCACCATCAACAGCGCCGCCGCCGAAACTCCGGCCGCAAAAACCCGCCTGCGTTTCAAGCGATGAGTGTGCACGGCGTACTCAACGATGTCTGCCGCAAAACCCGGTGCCGGTTCCGGCGCCGGCATATTCCGCAATGTCCGGCCCAGCCGGCGGTCCAGTATCAAATCCGAATAATACCGGCGGCACAGGTCGCATTCCGCAACATGCCGCGACAGCGCCGCATTCTTGTCAATGAAACCGCCATTTTCGACGGTTTCATAAATTTTCTTCCGGATATCCCTGCATTCCATATTTCTGCCCTTTGGTTTATAAGACGCACAACTTTAAAAAACGGGGTCACTTCATGAGGATTTTTTTCAGACGGCCCCTGGCACGGCGAAGGCGGGTCTTCATGGTTTCCGAGGGAACATTAAAAATATCAGACAGTTCGGCAACGGTATACCCTTCTGCCAGATGCATGACAACAATGGCGCGGTCATGGGCGGTTAATTCATCAAGCGCTTTGCGGACCCGATCCCGGTCCCCGGCCCTTTCCACCAGTTTCTCCGGATTGTCTGTTCCCGCCTGAATATCACCCACATCCACCGCATCCGCGGAATAATACTCCGGACGCCTGGCCTTTTTCCTCAGGCCGTCCACGAACTCGCGGTACAGAACCTTCCGCAGCCATGGCCCCATCCGCTCAACCTTATGCATCTCCCGGGTTCTTGAATAAAGATTCACCATCACCTGCTGCACAAGATCCTCTGCCTCGTCCGGCCTTCCGGTCAGACGCCATGCAGCCCTGTACAGCATCTCCATATGCGGCACCACAAGCCCTTCAAAAACTGCCGCCCGTGATTTCAGTATCTTCATATCTTACCTTTATCCTCGCTCGCATCACCCCAGATATTAAAAAACGCCTCCTCAACACGCATCTTTAATCACTAAATTCAGAAATTGCAAGCAAACAGTTCCCGTAAAAACCCTCTTGACACCACCCGCTATTTCTGCTCTACAAAACAAATAGTGCCCATCCATAAATTGCTATTTTGCCCGATTTCTGCGTCAGGCTCAAATTTTAATCCTCAAAATACGCAAAGTATTCCTCCGGTTAAAATTTTCGCCTTCCTTGAACTCGACCAAAATATCTAATTTCTGGACGGACATTATATAAAATAAAGGGGATCTGCATTCACCCGGCCGGAACAAAAAACGCAAACGAGACCTGTAAATGAAACACATACTGCTGGCGGTTATCGGACTGAGCCCTCAAATTATCACCGAAACCCTGTATGCCCTGCATCAACGCGAGCAAAAGGTTGATGCCATCCATGTCATAACAACCACAGAAGGCAAAAAAAGAATCCATGCCGAACTTCTGGGAAACGGCGATGGCATGTTCCACCGCTACATAAAGGACTATGCTGTCGCACCACCCATAGATTTTGCCCCTCCCAACATCCACACTCTCACCGACCCAGCGGGCAATGAAATCGCCGACATTATCACCTCGGAACACAACAACGATCTTCTGAACAAGTGCCTGGAACTGGCCTTCAGATTTACCGGCAACCCGGAGACCGCGATCTATTTCTCCATTGCCGGTGGCCGGAAAACCATGAGCGCCTGCCTCACATTGGCAGCCCAGCTTTACGGCCGGCCCCGGGACCGCCTTTATCACGTCCTGGTGTCGCCGGAATTCGAAAGCTCCCCGAATTTTTATTATCCGCCCCCGGACTCAACCATGGTTCAACTCCGCAACCACCGGGGAGAGCCCTATTACAAAGAGACCCGTTACGCCGACATCAATCTCGTGGAAATGCCGATCCTTTCCCTTCGCCAGATGCTGCCGCCCGACTACCTGGAAAAACCGGAAGCCCCCGGCGATCTTATTCTGTCCGCCTTTTCCCGGCAGACGCAGCCCGACCTGATCATAGATTTTGCACAGCGCAAAATCGCCTACGGCCGCCTGGAGCTGGACCTCATGCCCGCCCATTTTGCCCTGTATGCCTTTTTCGCCGGCCTGAAAATCAATTGCCCGGACAATAAGAATACCTGCGACGACTGCCGCAACTGCTTTCTGGAAACCCGCGACATCCTGACCCACCAGCCCCCAATCACCGCCATCTACCACCAGGCTTGTCCCGGCGCAAGCCATCGGGAGATGAGCACCACCGGCATCACATGCCTCACCACGGAAAACTTCAATGCATACAAAAGCAAAATCAACAGACAAATACGGGAAAAGTTTGGCCCCCACACCGCGGCCCTGCTCGAAATCACCGCCATCGGCCGCAAACCGGACAAACGCCACGGACTGCCCATCGACAGAACCCGCATCGCCACCAAAGAAGCCAAGGAGATAATATGACACTGCAACGTTGCAATGATTGAAATAATGCTCCCAAAACAGTAATGCTGAAGCAGAAACAATAAAGCACCTGGAGGACATGCAATGCCGGAGAATAAAGAGCTTCAGAAAATCATTTTAAGCGCCCTACTGCACGACATCGGGAAATTCGCCCAACGGGCCAGGCATCATTACTCAAAAGACTTGGAGAGTGACTATCTGCCATCATACAAAGGACAGTCATCTCACTGGCATGGCCTTTATACGGACTATTTTATTGATTATGAACTCCCGCTGCCGGATGGACTGGTCGCTGCAAAATCAGAAATCGCGAGACTGGCCGCCATTCACCACAATCCCCATCAGGACAACTGCATGGAGATGTGTGTTGCCATTGCAGACCGCTTAAGCGCCGGGACCGACAGAATCAAGACAGAAGACAGTGAAGCGGCCTCACACTTCAGGGAAAGCCGGCTGATCTCCATTTTTAATGAGATTGAACTTGTTGACCACGAATTCAAACCACCGGGCCAATATTTTTACCACCTGAACAAACTTGATCCCGCCAGTAACCATATTTTTCCGGAAACGGGAAAACCGGTGGGAGACGCGGATGAATATGCGCCGTTATTTGAAGACTTTCTGATGGAGGCCCAACAACTTGACAAGCAGCTCCCTTTTCACCTGTACCTGGAAAGCCTGATCGCCCTGCTGGAAAAATATCTCTGGGCGGTTCCGTCCTCCGCCTATGGCACTCTGGCCGATATCTCCCTGTTTGATCACAGCTTCACCACTGCCGGTATTGCCCAGGCGCTTTTTGTTTATCAGCAGGAGGCAAAAAATGGCGCGCCGCCACTGGAAAAGGACTCCGAAGAAAAGTTTATTCTCCTTAATGGCGATCTTTCCGGTATTCAGAAATACATTTTTGATATCAACAAAAACAGCGGCAAGGGCCTGGCAAAACTTCTGCGCGCCCGCTCCGCTTACCTACAAACACTGACCCGCTCAATTATTCTGTCGTTTCAGCAGCGAACCGGTCTGTATTCAGTACATCGATTGATTGATTCCGGCGGCAAATTTATGCTCCTGCTTCCGAATACCCGGCGTATCCGGCAGGAACTGGAGGCCTTCAACCTTGATCTTCAAACTTATTTCCGTCAACACATGAAAGGGTTGCTGACCCTGCCTCTTACCTGGGATATCCGTATAACCCAGCAGGATATTACACAGAAAAACTTCCGGACAAAACTGGATGAGGCCAACGATGCCCTGGATCACGCCAAACTGAAGAAACTGAACGCAACCTTTGGCCAGGGGCCGGTTGAGGAGAACGGTTATGATGAACGGGAAGGCGGCAATTGCCGTTATTGCGGCATTCATGCGGCAGATCCGGAGGCCACCCAAAAAATAAACCAGGAAGAAGAAACGGACATTGAGATCTGTTATGCCTGTTATCAGCAAATTGTTCACATCGGCGCTAACCTGCCCAAACGATCCTATGTGGTTTATTCAGACCATGGCGAGGTTCCCCTTTTTGACAATATATGCCTCAGCCTGGAAGATAGTCCCCCAAAACAGCTTGAGCAGTGTCTTTACATAGAAACCTTTGAAACCGACAACCGGTTTCCGCTTTCGCGGATTGCCCGGCGAACGCCCGTCATTACTGGTGAGGAAATAGCCGACAAAGATTGGTCTGAGATTATTAAAGAACATGCTGACCATGAGGACACATACTTTGATGCAGGCGACACCAAAACATTTTCTCTGATCGCGGAAAAATCCCGAAAGCCGTCATCCGATGAAGGTTTGACCGGCCGCCCGCTGCTTGGCTTCTTAAAAGCAGACGTGGACAACCTGGGCTTTATTTTCAGCCTGGGCCTGGGCGACAGGCTTTCTGTTTCCCGGCTGGCCAATCTTTCCCGAATGCTGGACCTGTTTTTCTCCGGCTATCTTGTGGAATTGATCAAAAATGAGCGTTTCCAGGATATCTATGTGGTTTTTGCCGGCGGCGACGACCTGTTTCTCATCGGCCCCTGGAATACCATTATTGCCTTTGCCATTGAATTGAGGGAAAAGTTCGCCGATTTTTGCGCGCAAAATCCCGACATAACAATTTCGGCGGGCATCCTGCCGGCCAAGCCCCGAATGCCGGTGCGAAAAGCAGCCGAACAGGTGGAAACACAACTGGAAGACGCCAAAAAATTTGAACGAGGCGGACGGGGAAAAGACGCAGTCTGTTTTCTGGAGCAACCCCTTGAATGGGAGAAATTCAAAGAACTGATCAACCTGGGGGAAAAATTTGATAAGGCGGTAACGGAAAAAGAACGCACCGGCTTCAGCAACGCCTTTCTATACAGAATGTTCACATACCATAAAATGTATAAACGATTTAACGCGGACAGTGTCAAAAATCTCAAGTCAGGTGTTTATCTTTCCCATGCCCATTACGATATTGCCCGCAACATCCGGCGAATAAAGGGAGGCAATGAAGAAGAACTGGCCTTGCTGTACGATATCTTTTCCGTGGGGATGGGGGAAAACCCCTCCCTGGAAAATCTGCATATTCCGCTTTTTTATGCCATGAACCTGAATCGAAAAACCAGATAAGGAGGTCAATAAAATGGGAACCTATCGTGACAATGAAGGGAACATTCGTCCCGAACTGCTTGACCAAGAGGCGAGAGAGAGAGCAGAAAGTTTTTATTCTTTCAATGAAAAAAACAAAAAAAAGGAATGGTTATCAACCGCACAGCTTAGGAAATTTTTCGGAGAGTTCCGACAACTGCAAAAAAAGATAAATAACAATGTCGCTATAGAAGCCGATGAGACTAAAGGTTTTTTAAAGGTCAAACCTTTGATTAAAATGATAAAATCCAAGGCAGTATATGCCGCAAACCCAAAAAAATCTGGCAGTATTCCACCTGCTTTTAAAACATTTATCATCGAAAACATTGATATAATTGATGAGAAAAATGACTTTGACGCCTTTATGTTGCACTTCGAGGCAGTGGTTGGTTTTTTCTATGGGATTGAAGGCGTAAAAAACAATTAGGGAGAAGGACAAAATGAAACTTGAAAATATAAAAACCATCAGCGGAAAAATTCATCTGGTCACGGGGCTGCATATCGGGGCCTCCAATGAAACCATTGAAATCGGGGGTCTTGACCAGCCTATCATTAAAAACCCCTTGCCGGACAACGGCGAGCCCTATATTCCGGGTTCCTCGCTGAAGGGAAAAATGCGCTCCCTGATCGAAATCAAAGAAGATCGCTATCAACAAAGCGGAAACAACAAGGGTGCCCCCTGCCAGTGCGGAGATAAGGATTGCCCAGTGTGCCCGGTTTTTGGGACATCGGCTGCAAGAGAAGCAAAAAAGGCAGAAGACATTGGCAGCACCCGGCTTATTGTCCGGGATGCAATGCTGACGGATTACTGGCAGAATCAATTCAGAAGCGGTGATTTGCCCATGGAAGTCAAATATGAAAATGTCATCAACCGTATTTCCGGAACGGCCAAACATCCCAGACCCCTGGAAAGAGTCCCGGCCGGTGTGGAGTTTGCGTTCAACATATCTTTTAAGGTCTTTGATTCCGAAAAAGACAAAAGCGGCGAATACTTCCAGACCGTCCTTAAAGCCATGAAAATGCTGGAAATGGATGCCCTGGGCGGCTCCGGGTCAAGAGGAAGCGGCCAGGTCAAGTTCACAGATGTAAAAATCGACGGCATCGAACAAGAACAAGACTTTCTTGAAGCCGTGGAACTGTAATCAAGGAGGCGGCATGACCATAGCGCGTTACCATATTACTCCCCTGTCGTCCTTATCCACGCCATTGATGTCGGACACCATTTTCGGCCATTTTTGCTGGTTTTTGTACTATTGTAAGGGGGAATCCTTTTTACAAGACTTTCTGGGGCAATACGGCAATGGCAAGGCTGCGCCCGTTCTGTTTTCCTCGGCCTTCCCCGCCGGCCGCCTGCCCAGGCCCGCCCTGCCCCCTTTGACGCGAAAACAGGCAAGGCAGTTTGTGGCTGATAAGTTTGAAACCAATAGCGACCTGCCGGATCACATCAAAAACCTGAGTGGTCGCCACAAACGGCTGATCGGCATGAACGCCTTGAAGTCCTGGCAAAAGCACCAATTCATGGGGATTGAGGATTTTACGGCGTTGCAAAACGACTTTCGGGAAACCGATCTTTACGAACGATTATTTTGGCAATACCGGCAAAATAACGGAAAGATGGATAACAACGGGGACGGGACCAATGAAGTATCCGCCGGAAACAGCATCAGCCGGATTACAGGAACCGTGAACCGGGAATCCGGGGGCCTTTACACACGGGAAAAAACATGGTTCCCGCCGGACACACACCTGGACCTCTATGTTACCGCCACTTCCGAAGAAAACCACAGCGACGTGGACCGCTTTTTAACAGAATTTCTCCCGTCTTATGGATTTGGAAAAGACAAATCCGTGGGCATGGGCCACCTGCAAGTCGCCAGGGATGAGGCATTTCAGGCGGAAATTTTCAACTGCAAAACTGCCAATGCCCGCATGGCCCTTTCTTTAACAGCGTTTACCGGAATGGGGGAACATGAAACCTTTTATCATCTTACCACCAAATTCGGTAAGCTCGGGGGAGACTTTGCCTTTTCCAGCCCCACCGGCGGTCCGCCGCGGCCGTTTAAAAAACCCCTGCTCATGATGATGCCCGGCGCCGTCTTCATGACCAGCGAGCCGTTGGACAGACATGCGCTGGTGGACAATATCCATTCCGATTCCCGGATCAAACACTGCGGCATTCCCTTGACAGTGCCGCTGAACATACAGGAGGCAGGCTGATATGTCAGGATTCAGACAGGTTAATGCCAATCTGCATATTCTTTCGCCGATCCATATCGGTGCAGGCGTGGAACTGGACCCGCTGTCCTATGTTTTGCGGGAGGATAAACTGTACTTGATAGACCTGTACCGGTGGGTTGAAGATCACCCGAATGCAGAAGAACTTACCGCCACCATCGAAACCAATGATTTTCCGAAAATCCGGAAATATATTGCCGAAAGTTTTGACCCCGGCTACGAAGAAATTATTCTGGACCGTATTCCCATCATCAGCGATGTTATCAAACAGCAGTATAACGATGCCATCTATAAAAAAGGATCATTGCAGCAGGCACTGATCAACTTCATGACCCGCAATGAAATCACGAAAACAGCTTATATCCCGGGAAGTTCCATCAAAGGGGCGATCCGGACGGCCATCGGCAACAGCTTTGTCAAACCTGCCAAAATCACAACCAAAGATGGTTACAAAAAATCATATGACAAAAAAATTTACGGGAACCCCAAGGAAGATCCGATGAAGTATCTCAAAATTTCAGATATTCCTCTTAGCACCAATAACACCGGTATATATGAGGCGCAGGAGCATTCCTTATCCAAAAAGCAGCTGACTCCCAAAGGCGCCTACGAGGCGACAGATAACCTGTGCATGAACCGGAAACCGGTTGTTTATCCGCTTCGTTTGATGCTTTCGGATCAATTGAAAATTCAGAACCAAAAAATTGATCCGGCAGCACTGATCCACATGCTGCATGCTTTTTACACGCCAAAGTTCAAGGAAGAGTACAGAAAATTCTATGCCGCTGCGGACAATAACACGCAACAGGAAATGGATTTGCTGAACCTCGTCGCGGCGACAATGAAGACAAACGAAACACTTATCCGAATCGGCCATTTTTCTCATGTGGAGTGCGTCAGCTTTGATGATGTTCCTCAGCCTAAAACCAGAAAAGGCAAAGACGGGAAATTCCTGCCATGGGGGACCACCCGCACCCTGGCCGACGGTAAATATCCCTTTGGATGGGCCAAAATCGAAATCATTGATGAATCGGTCAAATCAGAACCGCGGCAGGACACGGACTGGCCCTTTAATGCGGAAACCATTCGGCAAAACATGGAAAGGCAGGAAGAACAAAAAAAGGAAATTGAACAAGCCCGACAAAAGGCCGAGGAAAAGCGCCTTGCCGAAGAAAAGCGAGCGGCCGAGCTGGCTGCCATGACACCGGAAGAAAGGTTAATCGCAGAAGCAAATGGGCCGGAAGCCAACGATGAAAAACTCAACCAGCTTTCCAACCGGCTGGAGGATTTGCCCGAACCCCTGAAAAAAGAAGCGGCGCAATTGCTGAAAGAGCACTGGCAAAAACAGAACAAATGGGTGAAAAAAGATTTTTCCACCAAACAATGGCAAAAATGGCGGGACAAAATCAATACAATCAAGGCCATTCTGGGAGAAAATTGCTAATTTCAAATTACAAATTTTTGTTAAATTTATAATTTATACTTAGTGTCCGTCCAGAAATTAGATATTTTGGTCGAGTTCAAGGAAGGCGAAAATTTTAACCGGAGGAATACTTTGCGTATTTTGAGGATTAAAATTTGAGCCTGACGCAGAAATCGGGCAAAATAGCAATTTATGGATGGGCACTACTTAACAAATTCGACGAAAATAAGGCGTAATTAATCAATATTTATCCTTTTCAAAAGGATAAATACGTTTCGATTGGTCCTTTTGAAAATGACAGCAACACTTTTTTTATTATTCAACCATCACCTGACAGCCGAACAGGAAGAAGACGCCCGTAAAAGCCTGGGGGTGAAAGAAATCGTCAGGCCACCGGATCAGGTTCAAGCCATCTGGCGGCAGATTCCGCCGGATATTCCGACCATCAGCCCTTTTCTTGAACCGGTACGGCAATGGCTGACCGCGGCGGCCAAAGCCGGCGACTATGTGCTGGTTCAGGGGGATTTCGGGGCCTGCTATTTGATGGTGAATTTTGCCTTTGCCGCCGGCCTGGTTCCGGTGTATTCCACCACCCGCAGGCAGGCGACAGAAACGGTACAGCCGGATGGAAAAATCCAATTGACGCATCACTTTCAACATCAAAATTTCAGACGTTATGAAAAATTATCTGATACAGGGGTGGATAAATGAGAAAAGTTTACTTAAGCTTTATTGGCGCAACTGACTACAAACCGACCATATATAACATCAATGACACCCTGGCCAGTGAAAACATATATGTCCAATGCGCCGAACTGGAGATATTGGGAAGTGATTATTTTGATGTCTGCTACTTTGTTATGACGCCGACCTCACGGGACAAACATTTTGATGCCTTAAGCAGCAGACTTTCCGGTATGGGCATCACCAATATTGTTCCCATTGAAATTACCGAAGAGCTGGAAGCGGAGCAGCAATGGTCCTGGTTCGAAACGATACTGACCAAAATCGATTCGAACGATGCGATTACGATTGACATGACCCACGGTTACAGAATCGTGCCGATTGTTTTTTCCGCTGCCATCAATTTTTTGCAAAAAGCCAAAAACATTACCATCGAAGCCGTCTATTACGGGGCTTATGAAAAAAATAAGGACGTTTCCCCTATCATTGATATGAAAGAATTTTACATCATTAATGAGTGGGCAGATGCCGTGAGCCGGGTTGTTGAAGATGCCGATGCCAGAAAATTGGCTGCCATGGCTGGCAAAACCGCCGATTTCCAGGCAGGGGAATTAAACGATGATCAGCTCATAGATGCACTGGAAGACCTGACCAACACCATCCGAAATGTGGATATTCACAATCTCTCTGCTAAGGCCGGGACAACACTAAAACTGATTGAAACAAAAAAAGAGTCGGCATCCGCCACCGGTAAACTCCTGCTTGATCTGGTGATGGATAAGTTTGTGGCCCTGACCACCGATGAACCGGCCACTGGGCGATATGATAAATCCTATTTTCTTATGCAACTGAAAATAATAAACCTCCTTTTAGAACACAAGCTGTTTATGCAGGCTTACACGGTGATGAGGGAATTTGTGGGGTCAATCGGGCTGATTGAAATCAAAAAGGCAAAAACCACCAACGAGACCGGTCGAAAACAGCGCAACAAGGCGGAAATTTTTGTCAGGATGCTCACCTATGAGGAAAATAACTGGAATTTTGAAAACAATGACCCCCTGTATAACAGGGTCAAACCGTTTTACGACAAGCTGAAAAATCACGGCGTAGATCAAAAATTGCGAGCCGTTTGTAAAAAATTGCCCGATTACCGAAACGGATTTGATCATGCCTGGACATCAAAACCCGCGGCCTACGAAGATATCGAAGAGAAGGGCCGATGGTTTTCAGACGAACTTGAACAAACAATTTTATTCCTGGAACAATACGGGTTGCTGAAATAAAAAAATAAATATCCGACCCCAGAGGGGCTGGCTTTGGTTACCCCTATAAGGGGATTGTTTACAGGCTTCGTACGTGAACGTTTAAAATTCGAAATTCGAAGCACGAAACACGAAACAAATTTTAAATCCGAATTTTTCAATTTTCAAAACAACTGATTGCAAGGGTGTGTGTTTTGATCATTGGAGCATTTGATATTCGGATTTGTTTCTAATTTCGAATTTCGTGCTTTGCGCCTCACCGGCGTAGCCTTTTATCTCTGACCTGGCACAGAGGACCAGGTTTTATTGACTAAATAGTGTCCGTCCAGAAATTAGATATTTTGGTCGAGTTCAAGGAAGGCGAAAATTTTAACCGGAGGAATACTTTGCGTATTTTGAGGATTAAAATTTGAGCCTGACGCAGAAATCGGGCAAAATAGCAATTTATGGATGGGCACTAAATAAACACCTGAGAAGGAGCTTATTATGGCATTTAATATTTCCAGGTTTAAAGGATTGGAACAAAAAGAATTTGAAGTAGAAACGGTAACACCGCTTTTCCTTGGTGGCGCCAACCCCAAAAAGGCGGAACTGCGGGCACCGTCCATCAAAGGGGCGCTACGGTTCTGGTGGCGAGCTTTATATGGAAGCGACGATTTGTTTGATATGAAACGACGAGAAGCGAAGCGATTTGGTTCAACTGATGAAAAATCAGGCCTTGCAATTAAAATTATTCCGCCAGCCGATCTTACAGTAAGCATAGGAAATATTGATAAAGGACAAACCTTTACGGTGCACAGCAGTAAAGGCACCTTTAAATTAGACATTATTGATTATCTGGCTTTTGGACTAAAAGACAGAAAAAAGGGATACATAAAAGAACATATTCCACCGCAATCGAAATTCCTTCTTAATCTCTATTTCAGTGGACAGTATTCAAACGAAATCATGAACACCTTCTATACCTTTATTAATTTTGGGGGATGTGGAGCCAGAAGCAGAAACGGCTTTGGATCTTTCGCAACAAAAAAAGATCAGGCCTCCTCACTTGACTTCCAGGGCTCTCTCCAAAATTTTTCTTCGTTCAGTAATAACACGATACTTTTCAATAATTTTGCAGAACATAATAGGTGGGAAGATGCTTTATCAGAAGTTGGTTTGGTCTATAAGGATGCACGCCTAAGTCTTGAAAAAAAGCATACATATAATAAACGCCTTCTTGTAGCCAAGCCAATTGTGCAGGCCCATAATAATGACAGACATGCCAAGCCTTATTTTCTTCATGTTAACAAACTTCAAAATGGTAAATATAAAGGCCAAATCCTTTTCATGCCGTATGAATATTATGACCAGTCAAAACGAAAAGAATATCTCCAAACCTGTGAAGCAATGAATCAGAAAATATCTGAATTAACCGGAGGCCTAAAATGACATTTACCCCGCCCGATGCCGCCTACTGGGAAAGAAAGCTGATCGCCTACCTGCATGACCCGCTTGATAAAATTCTTCAAATTCAGGGCCATGAAAGCAGATCCGCCCTGTTTCTGGAAAAATACGGACTTCAAGCACCCAATGAAAAATTCTGGAAAAAAGCGGACGGCATTGCCGCCGGTTTCGAGCGGGGGCAGGTGCCCTCTTATGATAACGATAAAAACAAAAACGGCGCGGTGAATTTTTTACAACACCCGGTCATTACGCATCCAACATCTGAAAAAGGACGACTCGACATATCGCTGCCGGATGTCAAACCTGAACTCATAAACGACCAGCTACTGGAATTCATAGAACGAGAAATCGGCATGAAGCCGGGAGAAGGCGGCTATTCGGATCAGTTTGAAGGCGATGAAGACCGCTTTGCCGTAGCCCGTTTCTTTTATACCCATCTTGCCCTGCGATTTAAGCTTTCAGAAAATGATATCGGCGGCCTGGGAGCACTCTGGCACCGTCTGCCGGCGGATACCCGTTTTCCGGATCACTCCATCTGGCAGCATAATGCCCTGTGTTCCGCCTTAAATTCCTGCATGGAACTGGCAAGTGATTCGTCTGAAATCGGTATGATGGTCTTCAGCTTGGGACCGGTCCAGCCCTTTATCGCCAAAGCCAGAAAGCTGCGGGACTACTGGACCGGATCGGTTCTGCTTTCCTGGCTCGCTTTCGAGGGCATCAAATGGGTTATGGAAAACCTGGGGCCGGACCATATTCTTTATCCCTCGTTGATCGACCAGCCGCTTGTAAATGAATACCTCGAAAAAAACTGGAAGGTAGGCGATGTGAATTTCCTCAACACCCGCCCCGATATTGCCTCCTTTCCGAACAAATTTCTATTTTTAATCCCTATGGACATGGCGGAAAACATTTCGGAAAAGATAAAAATCCATATCCGGAAATCCTGGAAGCAACTTTATGAAAACTGCTCACAATACCTGACGGAGGTCATCGGCAACCTGGACGATGAAGCAACCGGCCATATCGAGGAAATGTTTCAACGACAGTGCGCCAATTTTTGGGAATTTCAGTGGGCGGCGGCCAATCTCGTCTCCAAAGGCGACCAGTCAGAGATCCAAACCTTGCTTCCGAAAAATTCCCACCACAGCAATTTTCAAATTCTGGAACAATTTAAACAAATTATTGCCGACAAACCGTATTATGACAACTCCGGGAAAGGGGTTCTCTACGCCGTCAGCCATTCCCTGGTCCAATCGGCCCTGGCGGCGGCCAAGAATCGAAAAACAATTGGCCGGTCACCTGAAAACGGTGAAAAATGCCATCTTTGCGGCGAATTTGAGGTACTTCATGCAGACCGATACACAGGAGACATTAAAGCCAAAGAATATAAGAAAAATGTGAAGGATTTCTGGCATAACCTGAAAGTCACCTGGCCCCATGTGTATGATTTTAATGAAAGTGAAAAATTATGCGCCCTGTGCCTGACCAAGCGAATTGCCTACATGGCCCTTCGTCACCAGAAAGACCATATTCTGAACAGCGCCTTTCGCAGCCAGGAAAGTTTTCCCATGACCACGGAGATCGCCCTCTTTGATTATTATGAAAGAAACGCGATTTCTGCCCCAGAAGAACGAGCGGAAATTGCCAATGAACTTCATGATAGCCCGGAAGACAGGCTCACTTCAAAAGGCCCCAAACCAACAGATGCGGACAAATATTATGCCATTCTTTTAATGGATGGCGATAAGATGGGAAAACTGGTCAACGGCGAAACGCTGGCCTCCACCTGGAAAACGGTTTTGCATCCAGAAATGCGCAAAAGATTGGAGAATCCCGATTTTGACAAAAAATATTATGAAAATTGGAAGACCATTTTTGATCAATATAACCGACGCCTGCTGACCCCAGCGATTCATGCGGCTATATCCGAGTCTTTGTGCGACTTTTCCATCTACGGGGTGGCAAAAATAATAAAAGACCACCAGGGAGCCCTGATTTATGCCGGTGGCGATGATGTCTGCGCGGTTTTGCCGGTGTCTTCCGCCCTGTCTGCGGCCCAAAAGATAAAAGACTATTACCAATCAACCTATAAATTAATCCAAAAAGAAAACATTGCCGATATTGAAACCGGTGGAACCTGGCAACCCCAGGCAGGCAAACTTTCCATAAGCCTGGGCACAGGTCCTGGACTTTCCATTTCCGCCGGCATACGGATATGCCACCACAAGGAAAACCTGTCTCAAATGATTACCGGTACCCACTACCTGCTTGATGGCATCGCCAAAAAAGAGGGAGGAAGAAACGCCTGTGCCGTTGAACTGCGCAAACGCTCCGGCGGTTCCCGGTATTTCATCAGAAAATGGGATAATGCGGAATCATGGAAATCGTTTACCGAAATCGGCATTGCCATAAAAGATAAAAACAAGGTTCAAATATCTTCCTCTCTGGTCTACCGCCTGGAAAAATTCCGGGACGGTATCGAGGCCATACTGGAAGATGAGAACAATTATAAGACTCATCTGGAAAAATTTTTCGCTAAACAGCTTGAACGTTCTTCCATAAACGCCGATAAAGCAGGGCTGGCAAATAAAATGGCAGATATCACCATCAGCAAAGATCGGGAGGGGAATCTTCAATACAAACCTGAAGGACTGATTGTTGCCGCTTTTATGGCCCAGGGAGGTGCATATGATGAACTGGTATAAATTCGACCCGGTGGACACGCTTTTTTTCAAGGGCGCCGAACCCATGGTGATGGGAGAAAATCACACCACCTCCCATCTTTTTCCGCCCATGCCCCAGACGATTGCCGGTGCCTTGCGAACGGCCGTTCTGGTGCAAAAACAAATAGATTTCTCAGATTATGCCAGGGGAGAAGTGTCTGCGGATATATTAGAAGCCGTTGGTATGGCCGGCAGCCCCGCACCTTTTTCCGTTACCGGCCCGCTTTTCATGGCAGGTGAAGAAATCTTCGCCCCGGCCCCCTACCACTGGTTTACGGAAAAAGAGACGATGGAAAAAAACAGCCATCCCCAACCCGTTATGGTATACAAAGGCAAGCCTGTCACCACCTCCCTGCTGAAAACGCCCTTTTCGCCTGTATATTGGGCCACAGGCGACCAGGGGGAACTGGTTTCTTTGGGCGGGACCTGGATCCGATTGCATGATTTACTGGCCGGAAACGAGATGGTTGAACTTAAACAAGCTGCTGATTTATTCACCCTTGAAGAGCGCACCGGTATCGCGCTGCATCAGAACCGCAAAGTCAGAGAAGGACATCTTTATACGTTTAATCATATTCGGCTTAGAAACAATGTCAGCATGATTTTTGGCGCCGACCAGGATCTGCCGCTTGCAGACAGCGGTGTTTTGAAACTGGGCGGGGAACAGCGATTCGGGCAATATTGCAAATTTTCACCTTCCGTCGATTGGCCTTCAGATGATAACGGCCTTTTCGTCTCCCTTTCAGCCATAGAAGGAAGCGAGGAAGCCGAGGCGACGCTTATCGCTACTGGTAAAATCCTGTATATCGGCGGCTGGGATATGCACAAAGGCTTTCACAAACACATGAAAGGATATTTCCCGCCGGGAACGGTCTTTAATAAAAAAATCAATGCCAACCTTATAACCATTCAGGGGGTATAACCATGCTAACCAAAGAATGTTTTTCCATCTGCACCTTTTATGCCGTATCTCCGGTTCATGCCGGCAGCGGCGCTTCCACCTCGGCCGTTGACTTGCCCATTCAACGGGAACGACACACCAACTGGCCCCATATCCAGGCCTCCGGCGTAAAAGGCGCCATGCGGGACCATTACCGCAAATTTGCCGGAGAAAAACAAAACCAGACCATTAACTTTATTTTCGGCTCAGATAAAGAGAATGATGCCGGACAGAAAGGCCATGACGGTGACCACCCCGGCGCTATCTCCGTGTCCGATGCCAAGCTGCTGGCCTTTCCCATGCGGAGCAACGTGGCTCCCTTTGTCTGGGTTACCTGCCCCTCGATTTTAATCCGGCTCCAAAACGACCTGGCTTTTGCCCGGTTTGAGGGTATAGATGATCCGCCGGCCATTGAAAATGAGCAGGCAATTGCCATCACCGGCCAGTATGACCAGCAAAATATTGTACTCGAAGATGCAGTGGTCAATATTGCATCAGCCGAAAATAAGGTCGCCCTGCCTTCGGGCTTTCCTTCCCTGGACAGGCTGCTTTTAATCTCCGATCAGATGTTTGACTACTGCGTTTCTTCCTGCACGGAAATCCAAACCCAGATCAAAATAGATTCGAAAACAGGAACGGCTAAAGACACTGCCTTGCGCTACCAGGAACTTCTGCCGGCGGACAGCCTCATGTATTCCCTGGTCTATTACAGCCAGACAAACGGGTTAAACGATCTTCAGGCGGAGACCATACAGGCCCATATCGAAGAAGTGATTAAAGATTTTATCCAGGTCGGCGGTGATGAAACCCTGGGCCGGGGCATCTGCAAAATCAACTGGTTGAAAAGCAATAACAGCCAAGGAGGTGCGGCATGAGAACCCTAGGACAAAAACGGGCAGCCTTTGCCTTAGAAAAAGTGACAGGTATGGCCGCGGAAACCAAGGAAAGGTTTGAGCCGTTTTCCGCCGGAGCGCCTTCCATGATCCTGCAAAATGGTTTCGGCCAGGCCCTTGCCTTCTGGCTTTCCAAGGGCAAAGGCGAGCATATGGCCATGTTTAATATTGTTCAAGAGTGGCTTACCTACCAAAAAGAGGATGTAAAAAATGATTTTGTTCAACCAAACGATGACAGTCCGACAGCATTTATAAAAGCCATTTCCGGCATGCCACAACAGGAGTACCTCACCGCCCAGAAAGAAACCCTGGCATTGATAGAGTGGGTCAAACGCTATGCCAAAGCAGGATTATAGGAGGTTGCAAATGGCAGTTTATCCTTTTTCCCAGGAACTTCAAGAGGCTTCCGGCCGTATGGATAAAGGCAATTTCGGGCTCTGGTATAATAAGCTGATACCCATCTCAGAGAAAAACAACTGCAAGGTTTGTGATGAGAAAGGGGACGACAAAGAAGTTGTCGGCTATTATAAAAACCAATACAAGAAATTTCAGAACAACAGGACCACCCGGCAACTTCTTGACCAAAAGCATCAGAATCAGAATAGCTTTGGCAAAGCTCTTTCTGACAAATATAAAACCGTAGCTTTTAAAGCCAAGCTCATATCCCCCCTCATCACCGGCATTGGTGAAACCCATCCCCATGAGGTCAGTATGGTTTTCGACCATAACCTGGGTATTCCTTATATACCGGCTTCCGGCATGAAGGGGATTGTCCGGTTTGCACATACCGTTGGTTTGTTGTTTGATGAAGATGGCAATTTTACCAAAAAATATGTGGAACCCAAAGATGGCGTCGAGGTTATAGATGAAGATGACGAATCCACCTTTATCCCCCAAATTTTCGGAACGCAAAAGAACAGAGGCGCGGTTATTTTCCTGGATGCCTACCCGGAAACAGTTCCCGACCTGCATATTGACATCATGAACCCGCATTACGGGGAGTACTATCGAGACAACGAACCTCCAACACCGCCCGCGGATTATCTTTCTCCAACCCCGATCAAATTTTTGACCGTGGCCAAAGAAACGGTTTTCATATTCCGAGCGCTTGTAAAAAAAGACCCGCCGGAACTACAGGAAAAGGTTGCAAAAGCACTTCTTGGCGCCCTTACCAAAGAAGGCGTGGGCGCCAAAACAGCGGTTGGCTACGGCTTGTTTGAAATATGTGGAAAAGAGAAACAAAACAAAAGCCAAGCGCCCTCTCAAGCGCAGACACAACCAGAAATCAAGCCCGTGGATAAATATATCCGAAAAATTGAAAGCCTGAAACCGCACGACGCCGGCCAGATCGGCCCTACTATTGACCAGGCCCTGGAGGAACTGAAAACTGATGAAAAAAAAAACCAGTTCGCAGAGGCCGTTAAAAAACACATGGGGAAAACATTTAAAAAAAGTAAGGCAAAAACAAAATTGAATGCATACCTTCCTCATTAAACAAGGAATGGAAAAAATGTCATCGGAAAAAGCAGATCAGCATAAAAGCATCAAAACCATGGTGGTTACCTGTGGAGGGAGTCCGGAGCCCATCTTAAAAAGCGTGCAAGCGTATTCGCCGCAACTGCTTGTGGTTATCGCTTCTCATGACACCATTCCCACCGCTGGTGAGTCACTGAAACAGGCTGCCACTATGGTGGATCTGCAATTTGAAATCACTGATGACCCCAATTCACTGCTGGCGTGTTATAAAAAGTGCGCGGACGGACTCCTTCGGGCGTTGGGGTCTTCCCGGCCGGAGGAAATAATGGTTGACTATACCGGCGGCACAAAAGTCATGTCAGCCGCATTATTAATGGCCGCAGCCAGACACAAGGGGCTGGCCTTCAACTATGTGGGCGGCACGGAAAGGGACAAAAATGGTGTCGGTGTTGTTCGCAGCGGCTACGAAAAAATGTATACCGAAATGAGTCCCTGGGCGCTCTTTGCCGAAGAAGAAAAACAACATATAACCATTCTTTTTAATGCCGGTCGCTTTTCCTCGGTGATTGATCTGGTGGAGATGACGACGCAACAAAATACCAATCTGCCGATAAAGCTTGAAAAATATTTTTTCATGATAAAAGAGATCGCCCAGGGGCTGAAATATTGGGACCAGTTTAATCATGCAGCCGCTTTGCGATATTGCCAGCGCGGCCTGGATCTACTGAATGAGTATGTGCGGCTTTACCCGGATACAAAAATAAAAACTTTTCTTGGAGAACTTGAAGACTGCCTGACACGACTCCAGAAAATTAAAGAAAAAACTAATGAAGGAAAACGTTTAAACGCCGTTTTAATTGATGACCTGATCAATAATGCCCGGCGAAAGATTGATGCCGGCCAGTATGATGACGCTGCCGCCAGAATTTACCGGGCGCTTGAAATGTATGGCCAGTTAGAATTTGAAAAATATGCGGGCTGCCGTACCGATAGTGTGCCGCCGGCCAAAATACCGGAAAGAATACGGGAAACATTCACGACAAAATATATGGACCCAAAAGATAAAAAACTGAAACTTTCCATGACAGCAACCTTTGAATACCTGAAAGAAAACCACCAGGAAGTGGGTCGGCACTTTTTTGAGCCGGAAATCTATGAAAAAATAAAAAATATTCAAAATATTAGGAATCATTCAATCCTGGCCCATGGCATAAAGCCGGTGAGTGATAAACAGATTAACAGCATCTTGAATACGATCACGGACTTTATCGGCGAATTGGACTATTTTGAATTTCCTGTTCTTCCGTAAAAAGAAAATTTGTTATTTTAAACTTGCAATTTAAGCTTAAAATTGTAAACTATAATTAACAATTTTTGATTTTATTTGTATTTTACAATTAACAAAATAACCCGGGGTGGTCATGGAATTTGAATCCTGGTTTCAAAAAACCCAGTCTCTGCTAAACCGGCTGCCGGCGACCAGGCGCTATTTGTACGACAAAATCGACTGGGAGCAGAGGTGCATCGGCATCCTGGGCAGCCGGGGCACGGGCAAAACCACGCTGATTCTCCAGTATTTAAAAAAAAACCATGGCGGCAGCGAAAAAGCCCTGTATGTCCCGCTGGACCATCCCGGTTTTCAAGCTGTGGATTTGTATGCGTTTGCAGAGCAATTTGCCAGTTACGGCGGTGTTGTCCTGGCACTGGACGAGGTGCACAAATATCCGGACTGGGCCAGGCATGTAAAAGCTGTTTACGACAGTTGCCCGCAACTTAAAATTATTTTTTCGGGCTCCAGCCTGATGAAGTTGTCACAGCAAAAAGCCGATATCTCCCGCAGGGCGGTCTGCTATCACCTGCCCGGTTTATCTTTCAGGGAATTTTTGAATTTTTCTCAGGATACAAAATTTGACCAGACGTTTTCACTTGAAGATATCACATTGCATCACACTGAGATTGCCGCCGATATATCCGGCAAAATCCATCCGCTGGAGTATTTTGTCCGATACCAAAGCGAAGGCTATTACCCCTTTTTCGTGGAAAGCCGATCCTTATATCCCATTCGGCTAAGCGAGATGATCAGCCACATTCTGGAAGTAGACCTGCCCCACGTACATAACATCAGGACGCCGAGCATCAGCAAGATAAAAAAACTGATTTACATGCTGGCGGTATCCGTTCCAACAGAGCTGAACATTAATAAACTGTCCACCATGACAGGCGCCGCCAGACAGATGGTGGATGATTTCCTGTCCCATCTGCAGGATGCCAGATTGCTCAACATCATCGGATCAACCGGCAGCGGATATCGTATTCTCAATAAAACGGAAAAAATCCTCCTGGAAAATACGAATATTTTCCATGCCCTCTCTTCTGAGGTCAACCCCGGTTCCCTTCGGGAAGCTTTTTTCGCCAACCAGTTGATCAACAGCATGTCAATGCATAAGGGGCTTTTGGACAGGGGGCTGCTGCTCTCCGATACAGGCGATTTTGTTGTAAACAAGGAATATATTTTTGAAGTCGGCGGAAAAAGCAAATCCGGCAGCCAGTTAAAGGGCCAGGACCGGGCCTTTATCGCGGCCGATGGCATTGATTGCGGCTTTGCCAACAAAATCCCCTTATGGCTGTTCGGATTTTTATATTAACCCGCCGCCGCTCCGATTCGGCGGTAGTTGTTCTTTGACATAACAGGTCTTTTCCGGGAACGGCCGGGGCAAACGGCAACGTTGCAGTGCTTGGCCGGGCCGGGGCCGCCTTCTATAATCAATGCAAAAACGCAGACAGGAGGCGGTTCATGGTTATTTATATAAAAACCCAGGGGGCACGGATCATCAGGGAAGGACGGCATCTGCTGGTGAAAAAGGGCGACAGCACCTGTCATACGCTTTTCACCTATAAGCTGAAACAGGTGGTGGTGTTCGGCAATATCGAGATCACCCACGGCGCGCTCTGCCAGCTGATGAAAAACAACATCGATACCGTCTATCTTACCCGGTATGGCCGCTACCTGGGCCGGCTGGCCCCGGAAGAATCCAAAAACGTATTCCTTCGGAAAAAGCAGTACCAGCTCCTGGATGATGCCGATGCAGGCCTTTGCCTGGCCCGGGCCATTGTGGCCGGCAAGCTGGCCAACATGGCCACCCTGCTCATGCGGATCAAGCGCACAAAAAAAGCAAAAGCAGCCGGGCAATGGGCGGAACAGATTCAGCACCTGGGCAAAAAACTTGAAACAGCGGCAACCGTGGACAGCCTGCGCGGTCTTGAAGGAAAGGCCAGCGCGCTTTATTTCCAGGGCCTCCGCCACGGGTTTACGGAAAACCTGGGATTCACAAAGCGGGTGCGCCGGCCGCCAACGGACCCGGTCAACTCGGTGCTGTCGCTGCTGTATACCTTTCTCATGAACCGGGTATACGCGGCCGTCCGGGTGGCCGGCCTGGACCCGTACCCGGGGTTTCTTCATGCCATCGACTATGGCCGGTATTCCCTGGTCCTGGACCTGATGGAAGAATTCCGGCCCATAATCGCGGACACGCTGACCCTCTCGCTGTTCAACCTGAAGATTCTCAAGCCCGCGGATTTTCGTACCGAGGTGCCGCCGCCGGCGGCAAAGGCCGGCGGCATGGATTGCATGCCCGATGTGGCCGCAGACCCACTGGGGCAAATGTCCATGACCGGCGCCGGCGCCGATACTGCCGGGACCTTTGACCTTCCGGAGCAGCGCATGGCCGAAACCCCGGTGGGCGAAGAAGATGTCTCGCCCGGCAAATACCCGGTCAAACTCAACCCGGACGCCATGCAGGCCGTGATCGAAGCATTTGAAAAAAAGCTGACCACCCGCTTTCATCATCCGCCCGCGGAGCGGTCCCTGTCCTACCAGGACGCCCTGTTTTTCCAGGCCGGCCAGTACCGACGGGTAATCGAAGGGGAAGCAAAAACCTACTTGCCATTGCTGCTGAAATGATTTCGTTGATCACCTACGACATAACCGATCCCAGGCGACTGAAACGGATGCACAAGTTTCTGAAGGAGTTCGGCATCAACACCCAGAAATCCGTTTTCGAGTGCGACATCGACCAGGCCGCCCTGCAGCGGATTCGCCGGTATTGCAGCCAGGAACTCGACCTGGCCGATGACTCGGTGCGTATCTACCAGGTCTGTGCCGGGTGCTTGAAAAACGTGGAAATATCCGGCCAGGGCATCAAAATCACCCAACTGGACTACATGGTACTGTGAATAATGAAGATGATCGTGGCATATGACATCAGCGACCCCACGCGGCTTCGGCGGGTGGCAAAGGTAATGAAGGACTTCGGGGCGCGGGTGCAGAAATCCATTTTCGAAGTGTCGCTGAGCCCGGCAGCGTTCCGGGAAATGAGAACCCGCCTTGAAGCGGAAATTCAATGGGAAGCCGATGGCATCAAATATTTTCCCTTGTGCCGGCGGTGCGAAAGTCGCCTGGAAATCATCGGCCAGGGCCGGTTTATCGACCCGGACCAGGAGTATTATGTGCTATAATCCGCAGACCTGTGCAGAAAAAGGCTTGCTTTTACTAACTATTTGAAATAAAAAAATATCTGGAATCGAGCAAAAAGCGATCTGCGAAAAAGAAAATTTTATTGTAAATTCAGATTATTAGCATTTAAAATGAGGGCAAACGCACATGAAATATTTACCCGAAACCCCAAAATCATTTTGGGTCTGCGAAAAGGAGGTGATAACATGCCGAATTTGAGGCAGAAGCAAAGGCCGCGGACCGAATAGACCTGACTTCCGAAGGGATTGAGACCAACAAGCAAAGCAGAACTCCTGCCCGCAATTCGGAGGACCGAATAGACCTGACTTCCGAAGGGATTGAGACCCCAATCCCATAGACAGTTGATACATATTTTCTCATTGACCGAATAGACCTGACTTCCGAAGGGATTGAGACAACGCCTCTACTGTCTCCTTATCACAGTAATTACCTGCTGGGACCGAATAGACCTGACTTCCGAAGGGATTGAGACGAAAGAAATACATCAGCAAAACATGCATCAAATCTAACTAGACCGAATAGACCTGACTTCCGAAGGGATTGAGACCCATGTTTTTCCCCTTCTTGGTTTAGTTTAATCGTCTTCGCGACCGAATAGACCTGACTTCCGAAGGGATTGAGACCATACGCCTGTTCTCTGCGTATACGACGCTTCATCTCCCGTGACCGAATAGACCTGACTTCCGAAGGGATTGAGACTTTCATTTTTTTCTCCTTTTATGCCCGGCCCGTGTGGGCGACCGAATAGACCTGACTTCCGAAGGGATTGAGACATTCATTCTTACCCCCCTTATGTGGTTATCTGGGCGGCTTGGACCGAATAGACCTGACTTCCGAAGGGATTGAGACCGAATTTCATGCCTTTGCCTTTACTTTCCCCTTTTTGGGGACCGAATAGACCTGACTTCCGAAGGGATTGAGACTAGCCATTTTCGATGAGGTATTCCCGTACAATATTAATTACGTGACCGAATAGACCTGACTTCCGAAGGGATTGAGACGAGCCCGCATCAAGAATTGCGCGCCAAAGGCGACCCAGACCGAATAGACCTGACTTCCGAAGGGATTGAGACTCAACGATTGCCATATCTTTTCTCTTTGCACCTTCAGGAAGGACCGAATAGACCTGACTTCCGAAGGGATTGAGACTAGTCATTTCTTTTTTCCTTTTACATCTCATTGATAATGTGACCGAATAGACCTGACTTCCGAAGGGATTGAGACGCGAAAAATCCCGCCGCCTTTATACCTCCAGCAATTTGCACGACCGAATAGACCTGACTTCCGAAGGGATTGAGACTTTCCGAGGATTCCAGCCAGACTGCACCACCACTTTCAGCGGACCGAATAGACCTGACTTCCGAAGGGATTGAGACATATAATCTACTTCATCAATTGATTCACTGATGTAAAGGGACCGAATAGACCTGACTTCCGAAGGGATTGAGACTTAGCTTGTTTTGTATTTGCTTTCATTTTTTCCTCCTTGACCGAATAGACCTGACTTCCGAAGGGATTGAGACACGGAATACGCCGCCGTGGAATACGCCACCCTCGATTTGAGACCGAATAGACCTGACTTCCGAAGGGATTGAGACGGTGTGGCATGGGCGGTAACTTCGACCCCTTTTTTGACTAGACCGAATAGACCTGACTTCCGAAGGGATTGAGACTGTCAGTTAATAAATCCGTTTGCGCAAACCCCACCCCCCGGACCGAATAGACCTGACTTCCGAAGGGATTGAGACTGAGGTATCTTACCCGTCCCTTTCCCATTTCCGTAAATAATGACCGAATAGACCTGACTTCCGAAGGGATTGAGACATCAGTATATCTTGGAAAGTTTATCCCCCTTATTTTTAAGACCGAATAGACCTGACTTCCGAAGGGATTGAGACCTTGACGATTTTTGTGGTGAAGGTACTGGGATACCCAATAGACCGAATAGACCTGACTTCCGAAGGGATTGAGACATTCGTTAACTACGGGCGGATTATTGTGGTAATTATGCAGACCGAATAGACCTGACTTCCGAAGGGATTGAGACTACACAGACCTAAGGTGAGTTCCGACAAATTCCTCTGGAGACCGAATAGACCTGACTTCCGAAGGGATTGAGACTGATAGTACCGGCGGTAAAATTTAACAGGAAGAATTTGCATGACCGAATAGACCTGACTTCCGAAGGGATTGAGACTTATTTTATAATGCTGATCGCAAATAATCAGCCCACATGACCGAATAGACCTGACTTCCGAAGGGATTGAGACCCAATCACGTGGCGCCCCGTTACCGCCTCGGGTGTGGCAGACCGAATAGACCTGACTTCCGAAGGGATTGAGACCATATCCGCCAACTGTAAAATAAATTGAAACTTCAAAAGACCGAATAGACCTGACTTCCGAAGGGATTGAGACGTTTCTTCATCTTCTTCATACTCATGTTCATGTTCATGTTGACCGAATAGACCTGACTTCCGAAGGGATTGAGACAAGTCAATCTTCACCGTCGTTTTAACACTCTCCTTCTTACGACCGAATAGACCTGACTTCCGAAGGGATTGAGACGAATATGTGTCCGCAATTCGGACACGTTTCTTCATCTTGACCGAATAGACCTGATTTCCGAAGGGATTGAGACAGTGCTATCAACAACAAACCCATTCTCATCTCGTTCCTGACCGAATAGACCTGACTTCCGAAGGGATTGAGACACGCTGGGAGCGCCGACGTCCCCGTCGGCATGACAAATGACCGAATAGACCTGACTTCCGGTTTTTAGTTTACTGCCAGGCTTTTCAGTCTGCCGAAACAACTGAACAGCAACACGTGCCCCGCCCCTTGCAGCGCAGCCGAGCAGGGGCGGTTTTTTCGGAAGACGCGGGCAGACTGTGTGAGCAGACGAGGCTTAACGCATTTGCACAAAAGGACAGGCGAGTTTCTGCCCGCGCCGAAAAAACCGTCCCTGCGAGGGAAGCCGCAGGCCCCAGAATATCAAATAGACGCGGGGCGCCCTTTCTTTTGCATACTTTTCTTTGACGGCTTCGTAAAAAGCTTCCAACCCCGCCGTGGTGTTTTTGCAGGAAGTAACGTATTATGGCGGGATCGAAAGATTGCTTCGCCACTTCTACCTTTTCGTGATCGTAATCGACTGCCGTTTGATTAACCACGGAATACACGGAAGAGCACGGAAAAAACCATCTTGCTCCCTTTTTCCGTGCCTTTCCGTGTATTCCGTGGTTAAAAAAGATGCTTTGGTTTTAAATGAATTACTGGTCTCACTCAAGGTTAAAGCCCCCGCCTTTAGGCGGGCAGATTTATCACTCCCGTTTAATGTGCTATGCATCGCATTGCCCCGTAACACTCCGGTATCTGTTTTGATCATTGGAACATTTGATATTCGGATTTGTTTCGAATTTCTAATTTCTAATTTCGCGCTTTGCTCCTTACCGGCATAGCCTTTTATCGCTGACCTGGCCCAGAGGACCAGGTTTTATTGACTGAATAAATATCAGCTCAAATGAACCACGAAGCTCACGAAGAACACGAAGGGTGAGTTCAAGAACCATGTGCCTTCGTGTTTCGAATTTAATATTGAGTACCATTTTGAACCTGAGAAAGATGGTAATTTCAAGACGGAGCATTAACGGGTCTGTAGACCCGTATCCCGGCTTTCAGCCGTTTGTTTCAACCCATCCCGCCACAAAGGCCGGGGTGGTTATTGAGTTTGCCGTCCCAAATCCGACTTTTTACGAAGCCGTCTTCTTTGGGCGAGCAAAGAAAAGTATGAATAAAAAATGGGCAAATGCTTTAACCTGATATTGGCGGAAAACAAGCGCTGGATCTGCCTGTCTGACCCGCCCCCGGAAAAGTGGATACGGGAGACCAGCCGGGACGATGATGAACTGTTTCTGAAACTGACGGAAGCTGATACGTAAACGGGCGACAGGCCCGGACAAAGGAGTTTTTGATGCTTTACGGAAAATACGATTTTACCTGTTGTTTTGAAGAAGATGCGGTGTTGCCGGCATACAAGGGCTCGACCCTGCGGGGCGTGTTCGGCGGGGCTTTGAAGCAGGTGACCTGCGCCTTGAAACAGCAGACATGCGAGGATTGCCTGCTGAACCAGAAATGCCTGTATCCCCTTATTTTCAAAACCGACATCATTGATTTTCAGGACAGGCGCAAGGTCAAGGGGCCGCCTCCGCCGCCGCCCATGGTGATTGAACCGCCGGAGACCCCTCAGACGGCATTTTCCAAAGGCGACCGGTTGACGTTTTCCCTGTTGTTGTTCGGGGAGGTCAATGCCCGGCTGCCCTATTTTGTGTATGCATTTGAACAGACCGGCAGAATGGGCATCGGCAAAAAAATCAACGGCAAACGGGCCGGTTTTTCCCTGGAATCTGTTGCAGCAGGCGGCCGGGTGATTTATTCGCCGAGTACGGGCAGGCTGGACACAACAGACACGGTGACGGACCTGCCCTGCGCCGCGCCGGCGGAGGAAGCGGAGAATGACGAATGCCGGGAGCTCACGCTCCGGCTTGAAACCCCGCTGCGGGTTAAGCACAAGAACCGGCTGGCCGCCGCTCTGTCATTTGATGTTTTCATGCGGGCCTGCCTGCGTCGGGTATCCGATATGTGCAATTGCTACGGCGAGGGTGAACCGCCGTGGGATTATCCGGCGCTGGTTCAGGCGTCGGCAGACGTGACCGCAAAAGAAAATGGCCTGGAATGGATGGACTGGGAACGGTATTCCGGCCACCAGAACGAGCGCATGAAATTCGGCGGGCTGACCGGCACAATCGTTTTTGAAGGGGATCTGGCACGGTTCCTGCCGGTGATCCGGTTTGCGGAAAAGCTGCACGTGGGCAAGCAGACGGTTTTCGGACTGGGGAAATTCACTGCCGCGATTCCAGCAGGCTGAGCCAGGTGGGGCGCTGAAGGAAGCTGCCGTCCACGTGGGCTTCAATTTCCTGGAACAGGGGCCAGGGCATGGCAAAGGAGAGGTATTCCGCGCCGAGGAGCTTGCGGACGTATTTCCGGGCCGAGATGTCGGTGAGGCCGACCACGGCGCGGGGGGTTTCCGATTTGCCTTCGCGGAAGGGCAGCAGGCCGATGGTCTGGCAGCTCGCGGCCCAGGGAATGGTCACGTTTTCCATGCCGTGCCGGGCGTAGTTGGCCAGGATGACCAGGGCCGAGAGCTGGGTCCGCATCGGCGACGAAAACCACTGTGGCCGGGGCTTCCTTTGCGTACTATAAGAGTACCATGACAGGTTTGCGACGGCAAGTCGCTCCTTTGCCGGCAACGCCGTTTTTGAATCTGGTTTTCAGCGGACAGGTATGATAATGTCCTGGGTTGGGAAAAGACAACTGCGAACCCAACTGGCGATAATTGCAAAGGACGGAAAATGGATCACTGCACCCCCGTGAATAATGTGCTGGATGAACTGCTGGCACTTTTAAAGCTTGAGAAGATCGAAGAAAATATTTTCCGGGGCGACTCCCAGGACCTGGGGTTCGGCAACGTGTTCGGCGGCCAGGTGCTGGGCCAGGGCCTGTCTGCGGCGACCCAGACCGTGGGGGAAGATCGGATCGTGCACAGCCTTCATGGCTATTTCATGCGGCCGGGCGACCCCAGGAAGCCGGTGGTTTATGAGGTGGACTGTATCCGGGACGGCAGAAGTTTTACCACGCGCCGGGTGGTGGCCATTCAGAAAGGACGGGCCATCCTGTCCATGTCCGCCTCCTTTCAGGTGAGCGAGCCGGGGTTTGAACACCAGGATCGCATGCCCGAAAACATTCCCGGGCCGGACGGGCTGCTGTCCGAAGTGGAAATGGCCCGAAAGATCAGCGACAGGATTCCCGCTGCTATCCGGAACAAGATACTCTGCACCAAGCCCATTGAAATCCGGCCGGTGAATCCGCTGAATCCCTTTGCCCCGGAAAAAGACGAGCCGGACCGGTATGCCTGGTTTAAAACCATCCATGAAATGACGGAAGATCCGGCGGTGCATCAATACATGCTGGCTTATGCCTCGGACTTCGGGCTGGTGTCCACGTGTATGCGGCCCCATGGCAGGACATTCTGGGACCCGGAGATGCAGGTGGCGAGCCTTGACCATGCCATGTGGTTTCACCGGCCGTTCCGCATGGACGACTGGCTGCTGTATGCCAGCCACAGCCCCAGCGCCAGCCGGGCCCGGGGGCTGAATTACGGCCATATCTTCACCAGGGACGGCACGCTGGTGGCCTCCACGGTGCAGGAAGGGCTGATCCGGTACCGGGGAAAAAACAGTTGATTCAAAACGGCCGGTTGCCGGGCGGGATGTTGCAATACCCGGACAAAGGAATCTCGAATGTCAACAAGCACGCATTCCAGAAATAATCACATGGACCGCGTTTTTGGAAGAACCGGTTTCAAAAAGGCTCCTGCCCTCCTTTTTGTGATGGCCCTGGTGTTCGCCTTTCTGTGGCAGTGTCCGCCGGCCAGTGCCCTTGCCTTCAGGGTGGCGAGCTATAATGTGCAGAACCTGTTTGACGCCGACACCGACGGTACCGAGTATCCGGATTATGTGCCGGGCGGCAGCACGGGGTGGAATGCGGCCATGGCCGGAATCAAGGCCGAAAACACGGCACGGGTGATTGCGGCCCTTTCCGCGGAAATCGTCTGCCTCCAGGAGGTGGAATCCGAACAGGCACTGAAGCTGCTCCTGGCCCAACTGAAAAAAAGGGGAAAGTCCTATCCCTTTCATGCCATTGCCCGCCAGCCGGACACCGCGGTGCGGTGCGCCCTGATCTCCATGTTTCCCATCCGCAAAACCGATACCATCCTCCCCGGCGAAGGGCTTCGCGCTATTTTATCAGCCACCGTCATCATTCAAAACCGGCCCCTGGTCATCTATGTCAATCACTGGAAGTCCAAGTCCGGCCCGGAAAGCCGGCGCATCACCAGCGCCGTTGCATTGAAACGCCGGATCGACCGCCTGGCGCAGGGCACGGATTTCATCCTGGCCGGGGATTTTAATGCCAATTATAATGAGTTCAAGACCATCCGGGATTCCGAAAAACTGAACGACACCGGCGGGGTGACGGGCATCAACCACATCCTTGGCACCATCGCCGACGGCCGGCTGGTCACCGAAAAAAGGCTGCAAAAGACCGGCCGGGGCCTCTACAATCTCTGGCTCGAACTTCCCCCGTCCCGGCGCTGGTCTTACAACTTTTTCGGCCGGAAGAACAGCCTGGACAGCATCATTCTCCCCCCCGCCCTTTACGACGGCAATGGCATCGACTACGTGAACGATTCCTTCAACAAGTTCGATGCCGATTTTCTGTTCAAAGACCGCGCCGTTTTCCGCTGGCAGCAAAAAAACCACGGCCGCGGAAAGCACCTGGGCCGTGGATATTCGGATCATCTGCCGATTTTCGCCGTATTTAAAACAACCCCCTGAAAAGCAACCCACCCCCAGCCATGCTTTCTCCCCTTATTCATCCATCACCGTTGATCCACAGGCACCAAGGGCCGATGCACCTGTCCTTGGGCTGTTTCAGCATAAAATAAAACGAAAAATGTTTAAAAAAATTTTAAAAATAACTTGACAAACATATTTTTTCTGGTTTATATGAGTTCAATGTTTAAAAAAATGATAAACAGAAAAAAATCAATGGACTCAAAATTAACCAGAAGAGAATTTATTAAAACAAGTCTGTTAACAACAGCCGGGGTTGGTTTTCTGCCTTTGAATATATCAAACAGGATCTTTACCGGGAAACGACATACCTGCCATCACTGCAAGGCAGTAGCAACCCCAGGTAGAATCCTAGCATCCGGAGGCGTTTACTGCCCCAATTGCGGGCTGCATATCGCTTCCAGGCGCTATAAAACAAATTATACTTCCTCCTTCAAACACTTACGCATATTAGAGAAACAACACAATAGACACTCATTGGAAAAAAGCGGACTTATTCCGTTTCCGAATCATACATATATAAAAAATTCGAATAAGCCATCGTTTTCGATTAGCATAATGCAGTTTTGATGCCAGGGCCGGTTTTTTAGCGTTGTTGCATGGTGATACGCCATGCTTGCCCTTTACTTGCTTTGCACTGCCGGTAACTACTTCCCGGCAGATTTTAGTAAAAAGGCCTTGGCGTCAATTTTTTGGGAGGAGATTTTTTTGTTTAAAAGGGGAGGGGAGTCGTTTGTCAAAAATTTTTCATGGCGAAAAATGCCATAATATCGTTAAAAATCTACGTGAAATAAACGAAACCGCCGGGGTCGACCCTGAAGTTGTTGACCTTTTGGAAGCATTTGCAAGACTCCGGCTGTCTGCCCATCGCCATATCAGCTTCTATGATCCACCGGGAACTATCCGCAGCGAAGAAATCAAGTCATTCATCAGCAAAAACAGCCATCTTGACCAACGAACGCTGAACTTCTTATCCGCCTACTTTTTGGAAATGAAAAAGCGGAGACTCAAATGCATCTTCAGCACCCGTCACCTTTCCGAAATCCTGGCGGTGGATCAAAAACGATTGAGCTGGCTGGCCAATGACAGGGGCCGGCATTACAATACATTTCATATCGATAAGCGAGACGGGACAAAGCGAAAAATTCATTCCCCCAAGCCCCGGCTGAGAACCATTCAAAGAGGAATTCTGGATACCGTTTTAGCCCATGTCCGCCTCAATCCCCACGCAGAAGGATTCCGAAAGAACCGATCCATTCTTACCAATGCACGTCGGCATGTCAGTAAAAACATCATTATCAAGCTGGACGCAAAAGACTTTTTCCCGAGCATCACTTTTTCCCGTGTTCTTGGCATGTTCACCGCCCTGGGGTACCCGAATAATGTTGCCCTCATGCTCACCGGGCTTACCACTTGCGAGGGGAAACTGCCCATCGGGGCACCGACCAGTCCTGCCATATTAAACATCATCGCCACCAAGCTGGATAAACGACTGGCCCGGCTGGGAGAAAAAATGGGGTTTTGCTATTCCCGGTATGCGGATGATCTGACCATCTCCAGTGACGACAGGACTATTACCCAGTTGATTCCATTTTTCAAACAAATCATCCAGGAAGAAGGGTTTGTTGTCCAGGACAAAAAAATCCGCATTATGAGAAACGGCGGGCAACAAAAAATTACGGGTATTGTGGTGAACCAAAAAATGAATGCGGAACGAAGCCAAATCAGAAAACTACGTGCGGTTATCCACAACCGCCGCTTTAAAAACATACATGATGAAAAAATAAAATGGGCAAAGAAAGAAAAAAATCTGCAAGACCCATCAACCTATACAATGAAAGCATTCAAGGCTTCGGTGAGGGGAAAAATCAATTTTGTAATTGCTACGTCCCACATTATTTGGCCCCAAAATCTCACATTATTGAAGTGATTCCTATGTTGCAAAATAAGGCAAACAAATCGGCGCTATTTAAATTAAAATCATATGATTAGGGTTTCTTATTCATGCGGGGTAGGCGGGGTCTTATTGGTTCAAATAATGTGGGAAAAAACGGCCAAATAATCTGGGCTATAGCATGTAATGGCGGCCAACCCTGAGGCCGGCAAAGTGCTGCTTGAACAGTTCAACATGATCGCCTGAAAAACGGATATGTTAATGTCAATGCGGAAACTCACAATATGGTTCGGCGCCCTGCTCTTTGCATGCCTTCTGACGGCAGAATGCGGCATAGCAGCTACCGGCGTCATTGTGGCCTTGAACACAAGCATAGATCACATAAAAAAACAATTTGACACCCCCACTGTTTTCAAAGCAGCCGGAAGAACATTCTTCAGCGGCAAAGTGCAAGGTCATCCCTTTGTCGTGGTCAGATCGCCTATGGGAAAGGTTAATAATGCCATCACTGCCCAGGCCCTGTTGGCAAACCCAGAGGTTGACACCGTTTTTTCCATTGCCCCCGCCGGCGCAGTTGATAGTGCATTAAACATAGGGGATACCGTTATCGCCAGTAATATCCGGCAACACGATTTCGGCACCATCAAGCCTTATGGATTTATATGGAACGGCGTCCCGGAGGGCATGGACCGCACCACATCCGGTTATCATGCGTCAAATAAGAAATTACGGAAACGTTTTCTGGAAATGAACAGACCCGCATTTGAAGGCACTGTTTCAGAGGGCACGATCGTATCCGGCGATCAATTCATTGCATCTGAAAAGAAAAAAGCGTGGCTGGCCAGAAAATTTCACGCCCTCTGTGTGGACACGGGCGCCGCGGCCATTGCCCAAACCTGCCACGCCAACAAGATTCAATATCTCATCGTGCGTATCATCACCGATAAAGCGGAAATAAACGCGCGGGAAAACTTCAGCGCCACAATCAGGGATAACACCGAGGCCTGGCACGCGATCATCGACTGCTTGCTCAATATGGCGATGGCGGTGCCCCCTCAAAGCCCCCCGGATTTTTAACCTCAAACAAAATATGACAGAAAAATGAAATATTTACCCCAAAAAATATTTTTCCCGGCATTCATCTTGTTTTGCGTTATGGCAACCGACGCGACAGGACTAGATAATGCTTATCTTCTGAAACGGGCAACCCTTGAACGGGATGCGGGCCATATAACAGAAGCAATCCAATATTATCAGAAATATATCAACTCTCATCCAACGACGACCGGTCTCAGGAACCCGGCCTACCACGACAAAGCCCAGTATTATATCAGCAAACTTCTCAGGGCATATAGCAACCTCCTGCGTCTGTATAAAAGCCGGGATCACCGAAAGGCCATAACATGGATGCGACAATTGTATCAGACCTACGATAAGAACGCATTCTGCCTGAAAAACAGATACAATATCGCTGAAATTTTTTGTGAGCATAAAAGCACGGGAAAAGCCGAAAAAATATTAACGGAAATTATCGATACCCAGCAATCGGCGTATGATCCAGGTAACATAAAGGTAACACTCCGTGCTTTTAAAAAATTGTTTGATATATATGACCGGCTGGACGAATCTGAAAAAAGAGCCGCCCTGGCGGAAAAGTTACACACCCTTCAAACACGTGATTTTGATATCAAAGATCAGTATCAGCTCGCGAACGCCCACATTGAAAACGGGAACGAAACAAGGGGGCTTCAAATTTTGTGCAAAATCGTGGCATCCCAGGCCGGTGCAAACGAAACAAACTTCCATACCCTGCTCCGCACATATAAACAACTTGCCGCCCACAACGTCCATGATCCGGCAAAGGCCCTGCTTGAAAAAATTAAACAAACATACCACCACCCCCAATGCCATGGGCGAGCTGAAAATGCACCAAAACCGCCAGTCTGAACGTGTATTTTTCTTCCAGTAGTTTTTATTCTTCTCCATTCAATATTTTAAAATATTCTTCCTTTTTCTTCCGTGTATC
>JAXHVL010000159.1:0-9470 GCA_034189225.1 Thermodesulfobacteriota bacterium | reverse complement strand
TGATTCGTATTCAAGGCGCATCAAAGGGAGCATATCAGGATATATGACCTTTGATGCAACAAAGAATACGGGTCAAAAGACAAGCAAGGCGGGTATATTCGTTTTTTCCGCTTCCCTAAAGGCACTGAATCCAATGAATCCGACATTAAAGGCTGTCAATCTTTATATCCATGCTGTAGTCGCCCTCTTTGGGACCGGAAGAGATTTTTGTTTTGGATGCAACTTGGCCGGAGCCGCGAAAGATTGCGATTGGCGAATAAAAATGGACATCTTCCAGCTTGGATCCTTCTTCCAGGTCCGCAATAAGATCTTTGTCCTTTTTATCAATAATCAGGCTCACCACATTGCCGGACTGAAAGCTCACATCCAGTTCAAGCTGCTGTCCATCGGCAAGGGTGATGGCCACGGCGCTGATATCCAGAAACTCGTCATCATCCACCTCGGCCCCTCCGGTCAATGCCTCTGAACGGGCAGCTCCTTTTTCATCCCATTTCTTATCCAGGATATCCTCAAAAAAAACTTTGACCTTTTCCAGCTCATCCTCGGAAAATATGTTCTCATTTTTCCATTCGGATAACTGTTCAAAGGCATCGTCTGACGATTTATAGGCGATCAGGCACCGCAGGATATTTTTAGCGGCAGCCACCCGTTGCGAGTCCATATCCAGCAGCCTGCGGAATTCACCGATGGCATCATTGAATTGTCCGAACTTGGCCAGTGCAACCGCGCCTTCAAGGGCGGCGGCTTCCTCATCATCCGCCGCGCTCTGAGAAAAAAGATTTTTTATCAGCTTGTTGACTTCCGGAGACATCTGGGGAGATTTGGAGGACGTTTCCAGGCGTGCCAGGGTATTTTCAAGCTTTGAAATTTTCTGAGAGATATTTTTGAGCAGTTTCTCTCTGTTGGGCAATTGCTTATTCTTCTGAATAATCTTTCTTACACGCTCATAACTGTCGCGCGCTTCGGTCAACAGTCCCTGGGAGCGGTAAAGTTCACCCTGCTGCAATAGCGATTTTATCTTACTGCGCATAGTCAAAAATAACCTTATATTTTCCGGCTGTTGTATCCCGCCCAGGGAAAACGACGCTCGAAAACCGGATCACCGTTCCGATCACTGCCCTCGATGTTACATTATCCACAATAAAATCCCTATACGATAAAAACGCACAAATATTATCAAATATATGGTTTTTGTCAATAACATTTCCCTCTGCCCGGTTTCCGTGCCCCCGCGCAACGCTCAAAACTCTGTTTGACCTTGATCGTGTTAGCTGATAAAAATTATTGTTTCAATTGATCGTGTTAGCTGATAAAAACTATTGTTTCAATTGATGATAACCAGTAACAGACCATTAACAGAAAGGATACATAATGGATAAAAAAGTTACAGTCATTGGTGCGGGGAACGTGGGGGCGACCACGGCCCAGCGGCTTGCGGAAAAACAATTATGCGATGTGATGCTAATCGATATCGCCGAGGGACTTCCCCAGGGCAAAGCCCTGGATCTGGCGGAGGCCGCGCCCATTGAAAAACATGATGCCCTGGTAGAAGGATCTAACGCTTACGAACTGTCGAAAGATTCGGATATCGTTATCATCACCGCCGGCATTCCCAGAAAACCCGGTATGAGCCGGGACGATCTGATCAGCACCAACGCCGGCATCATTAAATCGGTCACCACGCAGGTGGCCAAACAATCCCCCAATACCATTTTGATTATCGTCAGCAACCCACTGGATGCCATGTGTCATGTGGCCTATGAAGCCAGCGGGTTCCCGAAAAACCGCGTCATCGGCATGGCCGGGGTTCTTGATTCAGCGCGGTTCAGAACATTTATCGCCCGGGAGCTGGAGGTCTCCGTGGAAAACACCCATGCCTTCGTGCTTGGCGGTCACGGCGATACCATGGTACCCCTGCCGCGGTATTCCACGGTGGCGGGTATTCCAATAACCGAACTGCTTCCCCCGGAACGGATCGAGTCCATGATCGAACGCACTCGTACCGGCGGGGCCGAAATCGTCGGCCTGCTGAAATCGGGCAGCGCTTTCTATGCCCCGGCATCAGCGGCTGCAGAAATGGCCGAGGCCATCCTGAAAGACAAAAAAAAGATCCTTCCCTGCGCGGCCCTGCTGGAAGGTGAATACGGCATCAACGGCCTTTTTATCGGTGTGCCGGTAAAACTGGGCACCGCCGGTATCGAACAGGTTATTCAGATCGAACTGACGCCGGAAGAACAGGGTGAGTTGAGCAAATCCGCCGAAGCGGTCCAGGGGCTTGTGGAGGATCTGAAGAAACTGGGGTGATGGGGGAAGGCAAAGGCCGTACGGTAAAACTAAGGCCCCCTTATTTTAATGATATTCGAAATTAGAAATTGGAAATTGGGAAGATCCAAACCCCCACTTTCCAATTTCCAATTTCAAACGTTTATGGACGATACTGAACATTCGACAAATAACGCCTTCATTCCCCCCGCCCCACATTCTCCCCCAGCACCCGCTTAATCTCTTCGGCCATGGCCTCGGTGATGCCGGTCAGCGCGGCGATTGCCGCCTGATCCGCCGCCCGAAGGTTCTGAAGCGTGCCGAAATGATCCAACAGCTTTTTCTTCCGTTTGGCCCCGATACCGGCCACCTGATCCAGGGCCGAAGCCATGGCCGACTGTTTGCGGCGGGTTTTCTGATAACCCACCGCAAATCGGTGGGCCTCGTCCCGGATCTGCTGCAGCAGAAAAAACCCCGGATCATTGATGGCGAAATTCACCGGATTGGCCCGGCCCGGCAGGTAAATTTTATCGGCGGTTTCGTTTTTCTGCTCATCCTTTTTAGAAATCGCGGCCACGGCAAATGCCTCCGTCAGGTTCAGTGCCTTTAAAACAGCCACGGCGATGTTTAATTGCCCTTTTCCGCCGTCCACCAGGAGAAGATCGGGATACGGCGATTCTTCTTCCGGCTTGAGATACCGCCGCTCAAGCACTTCGGCCATGCAGGCATAATCATCCCGGCTGTCGGCGGTTTTTATGCGATACCGCCGGTACTGGTCTTTTGCCGGGGCACCATCCACAAATACCGCCATGGCGGATACCGGATTGGTACCGCCGAGGTTGGAGTTGTCAAAACACTCGATCCGGCGGGGCACCCCCGTCATCTGCATCTTTTTTCGAAGCTGCTCAAGGGTATGCCATCGGGTTTCCGCCATCAGGCGCCGGTTTTCCAGCTCTTTTTCCGCATTCTTATCGGCCATTGCCACCAGTCGTACCTTTTCGCCGCGCTGGGGAACCGCAAGCCGCACCTTCTTTCCCTTCAATGACCGAAGATAGTCCTCGGCAAGCGCAGGATCTGCAGGCGTTATAGCGGTCAGCACCTCGTCCGGAACGAACCGGTCTTTTTCGTAGTACTGACGGACAAACGCACTCAGGATTTCCGGCGGCTCAGACAGCACTTCGTCAAAGGGGAACACGCCGGTGCCCACAAGAAATCCGCCCCGAACGTGAAGCACGACAATCACGGCAGACCGGGAATCCTCGGCAAAGCCCATCACATCACGATCCGCAAAATCAGTGGTCATGGCCACCTGCTTTTCAATCACCTTTTCGATGGCAAACATCTTATCCCGCAATTTAGCCGCCGTTTCAAAATCCTGGCGTTCTGCGGCGGCCGCCATATCGCGTTTGATCTTGGCCGCCAGCTCCGGTGTCCGGCCCCTTAAAAACATCACCACTTCATTGACCACCTCCCGGTAGGCTTCATCGGGAATATCGCGGCAACACGGGGCCAGGCAGAGATCCATCTGATGATTGAGACACGGCCGCCGCCGCTGATGAAACCGCTTGTTGCCGCACTTTCGAAGCCGGAAGGTTTTGTCAATCACCTTGAGGGTCTGGCGCACCGCTCCGGCGGAGGTAAACGGCCCGAAATACAGGGCCCCGTCCTTTTTAATCTTCCGAACCACCTCCAGGGCCGGATACTGCTGATTGGCCACATCCAGCCGCAGGGAGGGATACCGCTTGTCATCCTTGAGGATCACGTTATACCGGGGCTTGTGGCGCCTGATCAGGGTTGCTTCAAGAATCAGGGCCTCTTTCTCTGTGGCTGTTACAACGGTATCAAAATCAGCCATTCGGCCGACCAATACGCCGGTCTTGGCATCCAGGCGCTCCATTTTCACAAAATACGAACTCAGGCGTTTTTTGAGGTTGGCGGCCTTGCCGATATAGATAATCCGACCGGTTTCATCCCTGAAACGGTAAACCCCCGGCCCCGTGGGGGCTTCCTTGAGTTTTTCGGTGAGGTAATGGTGATTGGCCGGCATGTTTATGACCTACTCCAGCAGCGTCAGCGCTCTCAATTCCTTTATGCGATCCCGGATTTCCGCCGCCTTTTCAAATTCGTAATCATCGGCGGCGGCTTTCATCTCCTTTTTCAAATCCGCGATAATGGCGTCCAGGTCATCGGTGGCCTCATATTGAGCGATGGTTTCCGCTACCTGGTCCACGGGCACCTTGTTGACATCACAAACCGCCTCAAAGGTGGAGGTAATGGCCTTGGTAATGGTGCGCGGCGTTATCCCGTGTTCTTCGTTATAGGCCACCTGGATCTCCCGCCGGCGGTTGGTCACGTGGATGGCTCGCTGCATAGCGGCGGTCACCCGGTCCGCATACAGCAGCACCATGCCCTCCAGGTTTCTGGCAGCCCGGCCGAAGGTCTGAATCAACGAGCGTTCAGACCTCAGAAACCCCTCCTTGTCCGCATCCATCACCGCCACCAGAGAAACCTCGGGAATATCCAGCCCCTCGCGCAACAGGTTGATTCCGATCAGCACATCAAACGCCCCCTTTCGCAGGTCCTGAATCAGTTCCATTCGTTCGATGGTCTTGATCTCGGAGTGGAGATAGCGGGTGTTGATGCCGAGATCCGCATAATAATCCGTGAGGTCCTCGGCCATCCGCTTTGTCAGGGTTGTGACCAGCACCCGTTCGCTGCGGTCCACACGGCCTTTAATTTCATCAAACAGATCATCCACCTGATTTTCAGCTGGCCGTACGTCCACCCGGGGATCCACCAGCCCCGTCGGCCGGACGATCTGTTCGGCCACGGCATCGCCGGCCTTTTGATATTCATAGTCCGCCGGAGTCGCGGAAACATACACCATGGCGGCCCGCTGCGCCTTTTCTTCAAACTCTTCAAACCGGAGCGGCCGGTTATCCACGGCGGACGGCAGACGGAACCCGTATTCCACCAGCGTCCGTTTTCTGGAATTATCCCCCCGGTACATGGCCCCGAGCTGAGGGACGGTCATGTGACATTCATCCAGGAAAATCAGAAAATCATCGGAAAAATAATCCAGCAGGGTGGGCGGCGGTTCTCCCGCCGTCCGCGCGGTAATATGGCGGGCATAGTTCTCGATGCCGTTGCAGTAGCCCATCTCCTGAATCATTTCCACATCAAAACGGGTTCGCTCTTCAATGCGCTGGGCCTCAATCAATTTATTTTCCGACCTGAAATAGTCCACCCGGTCCGCCATCTCATCGAGAATCCGGTCGATGATGGCCTGGCGGCTCTGCTTTTTGGTCACGTAATGACTGGCCGGATAGATCTCCGTACGGCAAAGCGGGGCCGTCACCTCTCCCCGCAGGGGATCAATCTCGGCAAGGGTTTCGACTTCATCCCCGAAAAACTCGATCCTGATGGCCTTTTCCTCTTCATAGGCGGGGAAAACATCGATCCGGTCGCCCCGCACCCGGAAAACCCCACGGTGAAAATCCACGTCATTGCGCTCATACTGAACCGCCACCAGGTTTTTCACCAGATCGTCCCGCTCGAGGGTCATACCGGTTTCCAGTTCTATTCTCAGATCCAGGTAATCCTCCGGCGATCCCAGTCCGAAAATGCAGGAGACACTGGCCACCACGATTACATCCCGCCGCGATAGCACGGAGCGGGTGGCGGAATGACGCATTTTATCGATCACGTCATTGATGGAAGAGTCTTTCTGAATATAGGTATCCGTGACCGGCAGGTAGGCCTCGGGCTGGTAATAGTCGTAATAACTGACGAAATACTCAACCGCATTGTCCGGAAACAGAACCCTGAACTCGTTATAAAGCTGTGCCGCCAGGGTCTTGTTGGGAGCGATCACAAGGGCGGGCTTTTCCAGTTCGGCGATCACGTGGGCCATGGTAAAGGTCTTGCCCGAACCCGTGACGCCCACAAACACGTTATGGCGGTTGCCTTCACGAATGTTACGGCAAAGCGTCTCAATGGCCCGGGGCTGATCCCCGGCGGGCGTGTACTCGGTAGTAATATTATACAGGGGCATAGATCAGTTGTCCAGCACCTCCCGTATCTTCCGGGATATCTCCTCCATGGTGAACGGCTTCTGGGTGAATCCGTTGCACCCCTGGGCCAGGATCTGCTCGGCCTGATCGTTAAGGCTGTATCCGCTGGAAAGCAATACCTTGATTTCCGGATTGATCATTCTGAGGCGCTCGTAGGTCTCGCCACCGCTCATGTCCGGCATGATCATATCCAGTATCACCAGGTCGATCGTGTCCATGTATTTTTCATAGGTTTCAATGGCCTCCCCGCCGCTTTCCACGGAGATCACCGTGTATCCCAGCCGCTGCAGCATGCGCTCCCCCACATTCCGAATCAGGTCTTCGTCATCCACCAGCAGAATCGTCTCCGATCCTTGCAAAGGCTTTTCCGAATCATGCGCCGGATAGGTTTCCATTTTTTGGTTCATGGCCGGTAAATAAATTGTAAAGGTTGATCCTTTTTCCAGTTCACTGTAGACGTTAAGAAAACCCTCATGGTTCTTGATGATGCCGTATACCGAGGACAGTCCCAGCCCCGTGCCTTCCCCGATATCCTTGGTGGTGAAAAACGGCTCGAAAATTTTTTCCATGGTGGCTTTATCCATTCCCACACCCGTATCCGTTACCGTTATGCGGACATATTTGCCCGGCGTAATCTCAAAGGGCTTGGCGTTGGCATACACCTCTTCAATTTCCACATTATCGGTCTTTACGGTTATCATACCCCCATCGGGCATGGCCTGCCATGCATTGACATAAAGATTCAGCAGCACCTGGCGAATCTGCCCCTGATCCACCTCTGCAGTCCATAAATCGTCGGCATACCGTCCCTGAATCCGTATCTCCTTTTTTGTCTGACCGAAAACGCGGTTTTCCCGTTTGATGAGCTCATTCAGATCGGTGGTGCTCACCACATACTTCCCCCCCCTGGCAAAGCTGAGCAGGTCCTTGGTCATTTCGCCGGCATTCTTGGCATACCGCTCCATCTCTTTTAATTCCTGGTAATCCGGATGCGACGGCTCCTTTTCCTCGAGCAGGAGTGTGATGCTGCCCAGAATGCCCATCATGGTATTGTTGAAATTGTGCGCAATGCCACCGGCCATGGTTCCCAACGATTCCATTTTCTGGGCCTGAAGCAGCTGGGCGTGCATTTTCCGTTTTTCAACATCGGACTGATTGCTGGGCGTTTCATCCCGAAACACCCCCACAACCTCATTCGACGGCAGTTGATACACGTAATTGTCACGCCATCCGAACAATTTACCATCCCGGTAAAGACCGATCCGCTGTTCTTCGGGTCTGCCGGTATGATGCACGCGCTGAAGCACCTGAAGCAGGCCGTTGGTTTTGACATCCGGAAAAATTTCCGTAACAGGCCGTCCCTTTACAGCGTCCCTGTCCAGCCCGTGTATTCGTTCCGCAGCACTGTTCATGTCCACCAGCATGAAATTTTCGCCGCCTTTGCCGGCCTGGAAAATATTCACGCCATTGGCGCTGTTTTCCACCACCGCCTTGCAACGCACCAGCTCTTCCCGGGTTCTTCGGATTTTCCGGCGAAACACCAGAAACATGCCGCCCCCACCGATGATAAGCCCCAGCCCTGCTGGAAGATAAAGAAGAAATGTTTCCATAAACCTCTTGAAATAAACGCGACTTGCTATTCCGGCCTTTTTTGTATGTTTTTAGAAAAAATGGGTGCTTTGCGACAACTACCGGCTTATCTTAAGATTTGCGAACCTTCCCCCGACACATCGGAATCCGGCTCATCATCGCCTATAATAATATAGCCCGCCTGAAATTACAACCATTGCCCCCTAGTGTCCGTCCAGAAATTAGATATTTTGGTCGAGTTCAAGGAAGGCGAAAATTTTAACCGGAGGAATACTTTGCGTATTTTGAGGATTAAAATTTGAGCCTGACGCAGAAATCGGGCAAAATAGCAATTTATGGATGGGCACCCCCTATTCATGCCGTTCCATGAAACTGTAATAGCCCTTATCGGTGAAAATAATATGGTCCAGCACCGCGATGCCCAGTATCCGGCCGGCTTCCCGTAATTGTTTTGTCACCGCCCTGTCCTGAGGGCTCGGTGTCAAATCGCCGGAAGGATGGTTGTGGGCGAAAATAACGGCAGACGCCCGGTCAACGATGACATCGGCAAAGACTTCCCGCGGATGCACATGGCTTTTATCAGCAAGACCGATGGTGATCACGCGGACATTCATCACTTCATTGGCCCCGTTCAATGACACGCACAAAAAATGCTCCTGTTTTCGATCGCCGTAATGCCGGATCAGGGGCAACACATCCGGCGGCGATTGAATTTTCAAACCTTCGGGGCGGATACGCCGCCGCACGAACTCAAACGCCGCCATAATCAGGGCCGCCCGGGCCGTGCCGATCCCATCAATATCCATCACATCGCCGGCCCGCAACTCCAGGCCCTTGCAATCAATTATCTTGATCAGCCGCCGGGACAGGGCCAGCACATCCTGGTTCTTGGTGCCCCTCCCCAGCAGCACGGCCAGCAGTTCATCGTCGGCCAGCGTGCGGGCGCCCCTGGCGATGAGTTTTTCTCTGGGCCGTTCCGCCTCCGGAATATCACTGATTTTCTTCATCAAATCCCTCCGCTCACAGCGCCCATCGCTTTTCAGCGACAGCGCGACCATATCTCCCCTTTTGGTTAACGTTAAGCCTAGTGTCATGTCAACAGAGAAGTGTTATTTATGTCACATGGAACCTGGAAGCCTGAAGGCTTCCGCTACACTTGACGATGGTGGCCTGAGGATGCATTTGTAGCGGTCCGCTGACCGGACCATCAGAATTTTAGTGACATATGACGATTGACATGGCACTAGGCCAGCGCCGTGCGGTTCTTACACAACCCCGGACCTGTCCTCCTTCTTATTCAATAATCCACATCTATTCAAAATTAATGTATAGTACGGTATTTGTGAAATGATGACAAGAAGCCCTGTCGGATTTTGCTATAAACAAACGCGGCGGCGTTTTTGCAGCAAGTAACTTGCGCGAGGCTTGGTTTTTGCCGCTATTTGTGCTGAATGACCCATTTTTCTTTCATACTTTTCTTTGCTCGCCCAAAGAAGATGGTCTCGTAAAAAGTCAATTTTGGGACGGCAAAGTAAAAAGTTCAAG